>DTSC01000168.1:0-4863 GCA_012965625.1 Flavobacteriales bacterium
GTCCGATATTATTGGTGGCACCTTAAAGCTAACTTATTGGAATAATTCTCCAGAAGATCTAGACCATGTGTTCTTTCATCTTTATCAAAATGCCTTTCAGCCTGGTTCCTATTATGATAATCTGCAAGAAAACAACCAGGTAAAGCCCAGATATGGCAAATATGAAAAGCAGAAATTAGGCACCGTAATTACTCAATTAAAAGCAGGTGGAGTTGATGTTGAATCAGATCTTGACAATACCATTTTAAAGGTGGATCTTCCACAAACGCTTTCCAGCGGTGATTCTATTACCTTTACTATTGACTTTAAGACCTACTTTGATAATGGAGGTGTAAGAAGGAGGATGAAAACTTTTGTCTCCTGGGGTTACAAGCATTACGATGGTGTACATTGGTATCCAAGAATTTCTGTTTATGATAAAAAATTTGGTTGGACAACAGACCAGCACCTGGGACATGAATTTTATGGGGATTTTGGCACATTCGATGTGGAGCTAACATTTGCAAATAATTATGTAGTAGGTGCTACAGGCTTTTTGCAAAATCGAAAAGAAGTTCTGCCTGATGAGTTGAGAGAAAAACTGGATATAAAAAACTTTGCTAATACTCCTTGGAATTCAACTCCCTCTATCATTACGCCTTATGACAGCACCACCAGAAAAACCTGGAAATACCACGCTGAAAATGTGCATGATTTTGCTTTTACAGCAGATCCCACGTATCGTATCGGTGAAGTGGAATGGAATGGAATTAAATGCATTAGCCTGGCACAAGAGCCTCATGCTTCAAAATGGCAAAATGCTGCTGAATATACGTCCAAGATAATAAAAGTGTATTCTGAAGACTTTGGAATGTATGTTTATCACAAAATGATTGTCGCTGATGCAAGAGATGGAATGGAATACCCTATGCTAACCCTTGATAGTGGCAAAGACCCGACATACAGAGGACTGCTGGCTCATGAAGTGGGGCATAATTGGTTCTTTGGACAGGTGGGAAACAATGAAACTTATAGGGCTGCATTGGATGAAGGTTTTACGCAATTCCTCACCATGTGGGCACTGGTAAAGATTGATGGAGAATACCCAGTAAAGAACACACCAAAATCTGAATATGTTAGGAGATTTAAAAGGCCGGAAAAAATAGTTGAAAGAAGACTTTATAATACCTACATCTCTAGTGCTGTAAAACATACCAACACCACGCTCAATACACATTCAGATGGATTTAATGGTGCTTTGCGCCATGGGGGTGGGTATAGGCAGGTATATTACAAAACCGGCACCATGCTTTACAATTTACAATATGTTCTTGGGGAGGAGCTATTTCTTGAAGCCATGGCGAATTACTTTGATCAATGGAAAATATGTCATCCCTATGTTATTGACTTTAGAAATTCGATCATCCAATATACCAAGGTCGATCTGAACTGGTTTTTTGACCAATGGCTGGAAACCTCAAAGACAATTGATTATAGCGTGAAGTCTGTAAAGAAAGGAGAAAATCCAAATGAATACCTGATCACATTCAAACGAAAAGGTGGCATGCAAATGCCTTTGGATTTTGAAATAATTACAAAAACCGGAGATCATCTGAAGTATCATATACCAAACAACTGGTTTGAGAAAGAAACCATCGCCACCGTTTTACCGAAATGGCATGGATGGGACAAACTTTATCCAACCTATACCGCTAAAATTACTATCCCTGCTGAAATAGCGGATGTCGTAATTGATCCGTCTTATAGGTTAGCCGATGCTAACATGATCAATAATTCAAAGAAAATTCCATTAAAAATAGATTTTGATTCGCGCCTCTCACAAACCTCAGATTGGACAAAATACGAAATGTATGCAAGACCCGAATTATGGTACAATGCATATGATGGGATTAAAACTGGTGTACATCTTAATGGTCATTACCTAAACCACCTACATGTCTTTGACGCCAACTTATGGTTTAATACCGGATTTGCACAAGGAAACTTTGATTCTTTAGTAAACAAGCATTCCTATGACAGGATTAGCTTCAGGCTGAATTACAATACTGCTTTGGATAAGTTTAGCCCTGGTTCAAGGGCTTCCCTGTCTTTTAAATTATTAGATGGCCTAATGGCTTACAAAATTGGCTTTGACAAAAAAGATAAGTCTGGTGACAATCGTTTATACATGAATTACCAGTCATTGGTAAGAAATGACAGTAGTGACCTTAATTACCTGCTTTATCCGGAACTTTGGAATGCTGGAAATTATAATAATGTTGTAAATATTGGTTTGCAGCATTTGTATAAATACAAGAGAGGTACTGGAGACCTTAATTTATCTCTCAGGTCCTCAGCAATTGGGAGTGACTATAGTTATTCTCAAATCAGATTTACTTCAATAAATAGAAATTATCTTGGCAAGATAATTATCAATACCAGGACTATAATTCAAGCGGGCAGCGGTAATGATCCAGCTCCAGAATCACAACTTTATGCTGCTGGAGCCAATCCAGAAGAGATGATGGATAATAAATATATCCGTTCAGAAATCATATCTGATGATAGCTGGTTGAAATATGGTAATACCACAAATCACTTTCATCATGGTGGTGGCTTAAATTTAAGAGGATTTTCAGGTTATTACATCGCACAGGAAACGGAAGAGGATTCGCTTGACATTAGGGCTGTATTCAAAGGAAATACTGGAGCTGCATTTAATATTGAACTTGAGTTCCAAGATCTTTTGGGTCTTAGAATTCGTAAACTCAATAAAATATTTAGCCTTTCCTCCTATCTGTTTTCAGATCTAGGCATCATCAATTATAACGCAATCAATGAATCCTTGGCACTTTCTGATCTTAGAATTGATGCCGGACTTGGATTACTGCTGTCAATCAAGAAGTTTGGCCCTTTAGAAGTTGTTAATCCGATTAATCTGAGATTTGACATGCCTTTCTTCCTTAACAGAACCCCAAATACCGACCCTGACTTTTTTCAGTTTAGGTGGATATTAGGCATTGGCAGAGCATTTTAACCCATAATCCTCATTTAGATGATATTTATATTATTACCAGCATATAACGAAGAAGTATCATTTGATGCATTGTTGCCAAAAATAGATAACTACTTTAAAAACGAATTACAAATACCCTATCATTTGATTATTTGTGATGATGGAAGTACAGACTCAACACTTGAAATCTTGAAATCTTACCAAGAGAAATTACCTTTAACTATTATTCATCACAAAATTAATAGAGGTCTTGGTGAAACATCAAGAGATCTTTTTGAAAAAGCTGTAGAAATATCAGAAAAAGATGATATTTTCATTCGAATGGATTGTGATGATACTCATGAACCTGAATTTATTAAAGGGATGATTGATAAAATTCATGAGGGTAATGATGTCGCAATAGCCTCTAGATTTGTTGAAGGTGGAAGTCAAGAAGGGTTAGAAGGGTATCGGAAAATATTATCATTACTCGCGAATAAATTCATGAAACTTTTTTTTCCTATCAAAGGCCTAAAGGAGTATTCTTCTGGTTTTAGAGCGTACCGTGCAGATGTGATGAAAATTGTTATAAACACCTATGGAAATAACTTTATACAACTAAAAGGTCTTGGGTTTACTTGTACTCTGGAAAAAATGGTTAAGCTTAAAATGATTGGTGCTAAATTTGGTGAAGCTCCGTTTGTTTTAAGATATCAAAAAAAAATGAGTGATTCTAAAATGGTAGCATCCGTTACAACACTGGGATATATCATTTTGGTCATATTATATTATTGGCCTTTTGGAGGATGGAGATCGCAAGCCAAGAAAATTACGAAATTACATTCTTAATTCATGGCAGATCAACTTGCTGAAGTAAAAGATTTTTGGGAAGGAAACCCACTTTTTAGTGGAGAGAGTGATTATGAGCTTGGCAGCCATGAATTCTTCCAAGACCATTCAAAAGCATATTATGATGATGTGTTTGCCGGCTCTTTTGATGCAAATAAATTCATTCCTATGAATCTAAAAAATGCAAATGTTTTGGATTTGGGTTGTGGCGTTGGTTTTTGGACGATTGAAATACAAAAACACCGCCAATGTAAAAGTTTCTACTGTGGTGACTTAACCCAAAAAGCTTTAGATACAACTCAAAAAAGACTAGACCTAAATGAAATGGCTGCAAACCTCTCCATTCAAAATGCAGAACAACTTACCTATGAAAGTAACTTCTTTGACCATATCAATTGTCAAGGTGTTATACACCATACTCCAAATACTGATAACGCAATAAAAGAAATAGCTAGAGTCTTGAAGAAAGATGGAACGGCGTCTATTTCTGTATATTACAGAAACTTTTTATTACGAAATTGGACTAGTTTTTCTATAATTGGGAAGCTTCTTTCAAAATTAGGAGGAGGATTGAAAGGAAGAGGTAGAGAAAATATATTTAGTGAAAAAAATCCAGATGAAATTACCAGATTGTATGATGGGGATAAAAACCCTATAGGAAAATCTTATACTAAAAATGAAATCATCGAAATGGTTTCACCCTATTTTCATGTCAACAAAACATTTCCCTTTTTCTTTTCAGCCAGATCTATGCCATTTTCAATACCGCGATTTCTGCACAGATGGCTATCTAATTACCTGGGGTTTATGATCCATTTGAACTTAATAAAAAAATAAATGTGCGGTATTGCAGGATTTTATTCAGAAGAAAGAATTGATCAACGAGGTGTAATAAACTCTATGCTTGATACAATAGCGCATAGAGGTCCTGATGCTAGAAATACCAAGCTATTTGATCAATTGGCATTGGGTCATGTCCGCCTCTCAATTATTGATCTTAAAAATGGAGCACAACCAATGTCTTCTGCAGATGATAACAT
>DTSC01000168.1:4947-9180 GCA_012965625.1 Flavobacteriales bacterium
AAGAGCATGGAAAAAACATGCTCAAGATGTTAAATGGGATGTTTGCTTTTGCTATTTACAACAAACAAAACAAAGAATTGTTTCTTGCCCGAGATCAGTTTGGAATTAAACCCCTCTACTATTCAACTCAAGGAAACTCTTTTGTATTTGGATCTGAGATAAAAGCATTATTAAAACATCCTCATATTGATGCAAAAGTAAATCAAAACAGTTTGTATGAATACCTCACTTTTCAAATGGTTTTGAATGAGGAAACACTCTTTGATGGAATCAACAAATTAGAGCCTGCGTCTTATATCATTCTTAGAGAAGGTAAACTAATAGAAAAAGAGACCTATTGGACCATTGATTACACCATTGACAACTCAAAAACTGAAAAAGAATACGAGGACGAGCTTTTTGAGCTTATTAAAGATTCTATATCAATTCAAACAAGATCAGATGTTCCTTTTGGCGCACATTTAAGTGGAGGTTTGGATTCAAGCATTGTTTCCACATTAACTTCCCGCCACAAAGAAGGTGTTTTTAAAACCTTTACTGGTGGTTTTAAAGATGATAAAATTTATGATGAGACAGACTATGCCAAAATTGTAAGCAATAAAATTGGGAGCAAGCACTATGAAGTTTTCCCTACTGCTATTGATTTTTCAAACACATTTGAAAATTTGATTTATCACATGGATGAACCTGCAGCTGGACCAGGCATATTTCCCCAATATATGGTTTCTAAATTGGCTTCTGAGCAGGTAAAAGTCGTTCTGGGTGGTCAAGGTGGTGATGAAATTTTTGGTGGCTATGCCCGCTACGCTGTAGCTTATCTGGAACAATGTTTAAAAGGATCAATTTTCGAAACGCAGGAAGAAGGGCAGCACGTTGTTACCTTGTCATCTATTATTCCACATATGGCATTGCTAAAGCAATATACACCCATGATAAAGAATCAATTTAAAGATGGCATGTTTGAGCCGATGGATCAAAGGTATTTCAGATTGGTAGACAAATCACCCAGCCTCAACACCATTTACAACCAAGAGTTTTTGCAAAAAAGAAAAGAAGAACAATTGTTTTCAAAATTTTCTGGCATTTTCAATCAACCTAATACAACCTCTTATTTCAATAAGATGACATATTATGACATGAAAACGCTTTTACCTTCATTGTTACATGTAGAAGATAGGGTAAGCATGGCCGTATCTCTTGAGTCTAGAGTTCCCTTACTTGACATACGAATTGTTGAACTTGCAGCCAAAATGCCTCCTACCTTAAAATTTGCAGGTGGAAAAACAAAATACATGCTTTTAAAGGCTGTCCAAAACAGCTTACCAAAAGAAATTGTGGAAAGAAAAGACAAAATGGGATTCCCTACCCCATTCAATGAATGGATGGCGGGCCCATTAAGAGAATATGGATTAGATATCTTAACAGGTAAAACTGCTAAAGAAAGAGGTTTGTTCAACACAGAAATGATAGAAAAACAATTTCAACCAGGCAATAAATTTGGTAGAAGTTTATGGGGAGCATTGAATATTGAGACTTGGTTTAGACAGTTTATTGACTAATGCTTACAATTTACACAGATTTAAATAATACAAAGTGGCTGGAATATTTAGTAGAGGAATTCAAGCGCATACAAGATGCTAATTTCGATATAAGAATCTCTTCATCACCTTCAAATAATTCAATTTGCATCAACTACTGTAAGCAACCTATATCTGGCAAGGGAAGCAATATCTTCAATTGCAACCAAATACAACCAACTTTTGAATTAACAAAAATGTCTGATGGCTCATTTATTATTCCAGAAACAAAAAGCAACAATGAAGAATTTGAGTGCAAAACAGATATTTTTTGGAATGCATTTGTTTTCTTATCTAGACTAGAAGAATTCAATGAAGAACAAAAAGGAAATTTAATTAAAAGCTACTCCACCAAACACCCACGAATAGACAAAAACAGCTTTCAAATACCAATTGTTAACATGCTATTTTCCCAATTAGAAAATTTCATTAAGCAATACCACCCAGAACTTGAATTTAAATCAGGGAAACCCAAAACAATTGAGCTAAGTCACGACCTTGATTATATTCAAAAAACAATGCAGCTACGACTTAAGCAAACTGCATTTAACACCTATAATACAGTTAAATCTATTGCGAAACCCAAAAGATTTATTAAAACCGCCACAAACACCATAAAATTTCTCTTTAAAACCCCTTCCTATTGGTGCTTCGATTACTGGGAGGAATTGGAAAAAAAGCACAATAAAAGATCTGTATTTTACGTTTATTCCTATTCTGGGAATAAAAACATCACTAGCTGGCTAATCGACCCATCATATCAAATTTCCAACGATAATAAATTGATCGCTCGCCTAAAAAGATTAATCGGTGAGGGATTTGAAATTGGACTCCATGGAAGCTATGCATCTGCTTTCAGTAAAAGTTTGCTAGAAAAAGAAAAAATGATCTTAGAAGAGGCTTTAGGAACAGAAGTAAAACGAACAAGACAACATTGGCTCAATTTCAAAGAGGATACTACTCCATATTTGCACAATGAGCTCTTTGAATTGGATTCTACTTTGGCTTGGAATGATATCATGGGATTCAGAGCTGGCTGCAGCAGTATGTACAGACCATACGATCACAAGAACGATCAGCCTTTTAAATACATGGAAATTCCCCAAGTTATCATGGACTCTCAACTTTATGATTATGGACACCTTGAACCAGAGGAAATGACAAAGAGTGCAATAAACCTGCTGGAAAACCTAGATCAATACAAAAACGTACATGTTTCAATTTCATGGCACCAACGAGTTTGCAGTACAGATTATATCTGGCACAAAAGTTATGAGAAATTGATTACAATATAGGTATGAACATCTACAAAGACATACTTAAAAGTAATCTGGGGAAATTACTTAACCTGTATGACATGGATTCCTCCTCTCCTACCCTTGGATACGGCGACCGATCGTATTGGGGATGGAAAACATCAGATTTTGCCAATGCAACAATGCAAGGAGGTGTGCATTCCTTGGCAATAGCCTTAAAGTTGAATTTATGTGAAGACAAAGATTTAATAACACGTACCATTGATCAGGCAATCAGGGCAATTCCATCGATTCAGGATAATAAAGGAGGTTTACAGGAAGCATATCCTTTGGAACATTCCTTTTGTGTAACAGCACTTGTAGCTTATGATGTACTTAGTGCAATACAGCTTCTCGAATTAGAGGACACTAAAAAAATGGAATACCTATCTATTGTGGAACCTCTGGTTGACTTTATATCAAAGTACGATGAGGAGCACGCCATTATATCGAATCATTTGGCAACAGCTGTAGCAGCAATTGCTCTTTGGAACATCACAGCAAAAAAACAAAACCATCGGGACAAAGAACTGCTGCAAATTATTTATCATCACCAATCCAAAGAAGGCTGGCACAAAGAATACGAAGGAGCCGACCAAGGATACCAAACTTTGTGTATTTATTATCTTAGTGCAGCTTTTTTAGTAACAAAAGACAATACACTTAAAGACAGCATAGCGCATTCATTGTCCTTTTTAAAATACTACATTCATCCGGACCATACAATTGGAGGATTGTACGGGTCACGCAATACAGAAGTTTACTATCCGGGTGGCATAGTTGCTTTGTCTAATGTATTTGAAGATGCCAAACTGGTTGCAAAAGCAATGAAAGATGGAATTACCAATGAAGCCCATTTATTACCACAAGACATTGATGCAGGGAACTACATCCCCCTTCTTAATTCGTATGCCTTTGCTGCCTTGCATTACGAGGAGAGCAGCACAAACAACGAACCACCTTATAAAACTATTTTTGAAAAAGACTTTTCAGATGCAGGTATCTTTTTAAAATCAACAAATAGCTACTTTGCAATTGTGAATTACAAAAAAGGAGGGACAATTAAAGTTTTTGATAAGACATCGAACCAACTTGATTTGGAGGACGGTGGATTATTGGCTATAGACAATATTGGAAGAAAAGCTTCTACACAACAATTTGACTCTTCAATTGATTTTAATGAAAGAGAAATCACTGCGTCATTTTATCTGATGGACAAATCAAACCTTACACCAATGAAAATGATCTTACTCAGATTTCTTTCCCTTACAGTTTTTAAATCAATTGGGTTAGGAAATTCGTTTAAAAAAATGGTAGTAAAAAAACTAATGACTGGCAAAAACAAATCAAAGGGTAAGGCA
>DTSC01000168.1:9190-12337 GCA_012965625.1 Flavobacteriales bacterium
ATTTATGCTTCTTCAGCTTCGGTGTATGGAGATGGAAAAGAATTTGAAGAGATCAGAGAAAACGAAAATCCAATAAACCTTTACGCTTTCTCAAAATATCTTTTCGACCAATTGGTAAGGCAAAAGATTACAGACAATAAAATACAAATATCTGAATCAATTGTTTCAGGAGAGCATTTTAAATCTGTTGATCATGCTGGAAAATTCAAAGCGATTCACATGGCGTCTTCAGGATATTATACAAAACAAACAATCTCTAATAAACGCCCTTCTAAGCTGGTTGAATTTAATTGAATTTGATACCTAGACTAAAACCATACATTAACTATAAAGAACTTCTTGCGGCAATCGTACCGTCAATAGGTGCTGTTCCAAAATTTGAAAGAGCATTCGCAAACAAATTTGGAAGAGAAAGGGGAACCATGTTTTCCCATGGCAGAAGCGCCCTTTATTCCCTATTAAAGGTTTGGAAGCTTACCAACGTTGAAGTAATATGTCCAGCCTATACCTGTGTTGTCGTTCCTCATGCTATCCATTTATCTGGTAATATTCCTGTTTTTGTTGATAGCAGTGATAATAGTTTCAACATGGACCTGGGAAAGTTGGAAAACACAATTGGACCCAAAACAAGAGCAGTTGTTGTAACCCATCTTTTTGGATGCCCAATGGATGTTGTAAAGATCCAGGAAATCATTGACAAGAAAGAAAAGGAATATGGAAATAAAATTTATGTTATACAGGATGTTGCACATTCTTTTGGAGCAAAATGGGAAGGTAAACTGGTAACCAAATATGGAGATGCTGCATTTTTTGGATTGAATATTTCCAAAATTCTTACAAGTGTCTTTGGAGGTATCGCAATTTACAACGATAATGCTCTTGAAAAAAAGCTTAAAATTTTTAGAAAAGAAAATATGGAGTCTTCTTTTTTCAAAGGACTCAAGCGGCTTGCTTACCTTTTTGCAACATTTATTGCATTTTATCCTCCGATCTATTCATTTATAAATTGGCTGGAAAGAAAAGGTTTTCTGAACTCCTTTACAGTTTATTACAATGAGGAAAAGATAGACATGCCTTCTGATTGGAATACCCTGCCCTGCGCATTAGAAGCAAGAGTTGGGTTGGCACAATTGAAAAAGTACGATAGGATCATCGAATTGCGTCAACAAGCAGCAGCTTTTTATTCAAACAAACTCAAAGAAAAGGAAGGAATAAAATTTCTAGATTACCCAAGTGGGAATACATATTCACATTTTGTAGGGCTCGTTGAAAACCGAAAACAATGGCTGGAGAAATATGCAAAAAAAGGCATTCAATTGGGAATACTGATAGAATACAGCTGCCCGCACATGAAAGCATATAAATACAGAAAGTCTGAAGATTATCCAAATTCATCAAACTACTCACAGCATACAATTAACTTCCCCAATTGGCCGGGGATACAATACCAGAACATTCTTTAATTAACTATTTCAATCCATTAGAGAACAATATATTAATGAACACAACCCCTTCCTTCCTTTGCTGTCCTGTTTGCAAGTTGCCTCTAGAAGAAAATGCAAATAATCTTATATGCAAAGAGCACGGAGAATATGTAACGAAGAAAGGCTTCCCCTCTTTTTGTGATTACAATGAGTTTGACAACCATTGGAACGATAATTTCACTGAAGAGATACCTGAACCCAAAAAACTTGCAGCCAAGAACTTCTTAGACTCAATAGATTTTACTAAGCTAGATGAAGGAAAAACAATACTTGATATTGGTTGTGGAGACGGGATGCACGTTAATCATATAAATAATTTACCAATAAAGAATTTTTCTAATTTATGGGCCATTGACATCAGTCTTTCAGCACTTTTATCTTGTAAAAAAAGAGATGAGAAATCCTGGAATTTAGCTCATGCAGATGCAATATGCCTTCCCTTTCTATCTGGTTCATTTGACATATCCTATTCATATGGTGTTATCTGTTATAGCTCTGACCCTAAAAAAGCTTTTTCAGAAATGGCACGGATAACAAAACCAGGAGGAATCGTCGGACTTTGGGTTTATCCCAAAGCAACAGGTATTAGTGCTTTTGCATTTAATACAATTCGTTATTTCTGTCGGCTGACAGGTTCAATTGGAACCCATCTATTGGCCAATTTGATCGTTCCTTTTATCGGTTTCTTGCCAACTACCTCCAAAGTAAATTTAACAAACAGCACTTGGAAGCAATGTAGAGAAATTGTATTGGTAAACATTGCTCCTACCAACTTGTATTTCCCTACAGAAGATGAAATAAAAAAATGGTTTGAAGAAGAAGGCTTAGACATTTACCTGAATAAAGAAAACGAACCCATTACCATTTGGGCAAAAAAACCAAATACCGATATTGTTGGTTAATTTTGAAGGTCAAACAACATCAAAACAAAGTAAGAGCACCAAGAATGAAAAGTAGCAAAATCTACATTACCTACAAAAGACTATCTTCTGCCCTTTTATCAAAAAACAGGGCTGCATATCTTGGAATGCTCATTCTTTTTTTTCGTCCTTTTACATTATTACTAGACAAACTATTTTCCAAAAAGATCACTGATCAAGAAATTACAAAATACAAAATACCTCCATGTGTAATGATGGTCAGCCCATCCAGATCTGGAAGCACCATTATATACCAAGCATTGACTCGGATGTTGCCTTGTGTATACATCAGCAATCTTCACGCCTTATTTCCTCGAAATGCATCTTCCTATATGTTGAAACGAAAACTCTTTGGGCAAATAGGTACTCCTCCTCAAAATTATTACGGGTATACTTCTTCCTTAACTGATGTTTGTGAAGGGAATGAAGTGTTAAACCAAATTACCAAGGGGAATCCATCAACAGATGAGATTAGAAGAAGGTTTATTGAATTCATGATTTATATGGGTGCAAACAAAGAAAACCCTCTCATAATAAAAAATGTACAATCATATAAGAGAATTAACGAGCTAACCAAAGCCATACCCGAAATGCATTTTCTGAGAATAACAAGAGATACAGAGCAAGTTGCCCAATCAATGCTTAAAGCCTACCATGATTTGGGATATTTTTACAACTCACCTGTGAATGAAGATGCACATTCAAAAATATCTCCTGCTGAATTCTCAGTAAATCATCTGATT
>DTSC01000169.1 GCA_012965625.1 Flavobacteriales bacterium
ATAGAGGTTGATGATATCTTCGGTGTCTTCAAACATGTTGACCTGGTGTCCTCCCCCCACCAAATGGCTGTATTTGACGCCGATCAGTCGTATGAGCAGTCTCCGCTTGTAAAGCCCATTGAATAAGTCTTTGGTTTTATCTATAAGCGTGTGGTCGCAAGCCGTATAAGGTATGCGTGCCTGTTTGCTGTGTGTGTTGAAGTCAGCATAGCGAATCTTTACTGTTACGCAGGAGGTGAGCTTGTTCCTGTTGCGCAGCTGAAAAGCCAGGTTTTCTGCCATGGCCAGCATGATGTTATTCAACTTGGTCATGTCGGCGGTATCTCGATCAAAAGTTCTTTCAATGGAAATGGATTTCTGCTCCTGGTAAGGTATTACTGGGGTTTTGTCAAGCCCCTGGGCTTTCTTCCATAAGGAGGTTCCGTGTTTACCCAAAACGCGTTGCAACATCTCTATGGGCATCTCCTGAATTGTTTTAATGTATCCCACCCCAAGGCTTCTCAATAGCTCATAGGTTTTTTCCCCAACCATGGGTATCTTTCTTACAGAAAGAGGGGAGAGGAAGGGCTTTTCCGTACCACGTGGTATTTGTATCTGTCCGTTGGGCTTGGCCTCTCCTGTCCCTATTTTTGATACGGTTTTATTGGCAGATAATCCAAAGGAGATGGGGAGGTTGGTCTCTTTTATGATTTTTTGCCTCAATTCCTTGGCCCACTGATGACACCCATGAAAACGCTCCATGCCCGTCATGTCTATATAAAACTCGTCAATGGATGCCTTCTCATACATTGGAGCCCTGTCTTTAATGATGTCTGTAACCATATTTGAATATTTACTGTACAGGCTGCTATCACCCCTAATGATAATCGCATCAGAACAGAGCCTTTTCGCCAGTCGCATGGGCATGGCAGCATGGACGCCAAATTTTCGCGCTTCATAGCTGCAAGAGGCCACAACACCACGGTCATTTGTACCGCCGATCAATACTGGCTTATTTTCTAGTTTTGGGTTGATTAACCGTTCGCAAGACACAAAAAAGGTGTCGAGGTCCATGTGTATTATTGCTTTTTTGTACATAATAGCCAGATAAATTTTGGGGTTTAAAAAACTATCGTAATTTAGCTAATTAAATTAGTATTAATTGCCAAGATATTTAGTAATGCAGATAATAGCAAAAAACCTGAGTCATCTAAGACAATTGAGAGGCCTCTCCCAAGAAGAAATGGCAGAAGATCTCGGAATTACAAGGGCTAAGCAAGGCTCATATGAAGAGGGTAGGGCAAATCCGCCGATTCCAATGTTGATAAAATATGCTGATTACTTCAAGCTTCCTATAGACATATTGCTGAGAAATGACCTTGCAAAGTCAGATGAAGAGCCATCGATCGTTGTTGGAGGAAACAGAATACTCTTTCCTATGGCTGTTGATAAAGAGGCTGCTGATATCATAGAGGTTGTCCCAATAAAGGCTACTGCGGGGTACTTGGATGGCTATGGTGACCCCGAATATGTTGAAAGCCTGCAGCATATGAAACTTCCGTTTATGCCAGTCGGTAAACATCGGGCCTTTCCAATACAGGGAGATTCAATGCTTCCGGTCAGAAGTGGATCTTATGTAGTAGCACGGTTTCTGGAGAGTTATGATGAAGTGAAAGATGGAAAGACATACATCCTGCTTACTTCAACTGAGGGGATCGTCTATAAACGTGCATACAATAGGGTGAAAAAAGATGGGACCCTGCATCTTCATTCAGACAATAAACTATATGCCCCCTATAAAGTGCAGATAAAGGAAGTGTTGGAGCTGTGGGAATTTACCTGTCTTATCGATACCCAGGAATATGCTGAAGATGAACTGAACCTTTCCAGCATTATGAATATGCTGCGTGACCTTAAAGTGGAGCTTGCTGCATTAAGGTAGTGTAGATGCCCATTGGCTAGCAGGCAGTTCTATTATAATGGTTTCAGTTTAAACGATTTGAGACTGATTTCCCTTCCCCAAACTTCTTTATAAATGCGAACCAAAACCAAAATATTCCCTTTATAGTGCTTAAGCTGCTGTTTGTCTTGGCATGCCTTACCAACGTATCATAATATTCTATGCGTCCTTTCTTCTATGTACGTTTACACAAAAATAATTATCATCGGACAAAAAAAAGATTGGAATTCATTATAAAATATGAAATAGATATTTATTTTTGCAAAATTTTTTATGTGTTTGGCCTGTAATATTACCAGGCAGAAAAGCCCAAATGGGTGAAATGACTTTGTTGCTGAATTATTGTTAAGTTAAAATTTACCAAATAAGCAAATGACTAGATTGATCTTTTCTTTTATGCTCATCCTGTTGGCCTTATCCGCCCTTGCGGACGAAAACTGGGTATTGCTGGTTGATGGAAGAGTGACTTCAGATAATAAAAAGCTGCAAGGTGCTGTCGTTAGCCTTATTAAGAATACTAGAATAGTTCAAGAAATTGTTACCATGGATGATGGTCACTTTGTTTTCGTCCTTAAACCAGATAATGAATATGTGATTGAGGTGTCAAAGAAAGGTTATGTTAGCAAGTCAATTTATTTCTCTACTCGCAACGTGCCGGAAGAAATTCTTTATACCCTTCTAGAACCTGAGTTCCCTGTTGAGATTACGCTATTTAGGGCACTGGAAGGGCTTAATGCATCCGTGCTGAATGAACCAGTTGGCAGAATTCTCTATTCACCTAAATTAGATGACTTTGCAGTTGATTTAGATTATGCAAAGAAAATCCAACCAGAATTACGTCAACTTTCACGAGATCTCAAGCTTGGCAATAAGGAAATGGATAAACTGGCCACATATAAGAAGAAAGATAAAACTGATGATCTTGACTCCTTCGCTGATGAACAATCAGTGTATTTTAATAATATGGATATTGCGGAGGTTGTTATTTCTGCTGAGAAAAACAGAATAAAGGATATAGAGAATGAAAGTGGGTTAAGCATAATAACAGGACTGATTTTGCTGGATTCCAAACGAAAAGAATTAAAGGAGCAGCTTTCAGGCTTGGTAGGAAGACTTGTTAGCATAGAATCCTTTTTTGAAGGCCGAAGGAAGATCCTGATCCGCATCATTAATAAAGATGCAATAAACATTGAATACAAGAGAGTGACTCAACCATGGGGTGCAAAATTTTATTTTAAAGACGGCACTTCTATTACAGAGCATATTTTTCAACTAGAATCTGATGTGGAGGAACTTTTGAAACCCCGCGTGCTTAAATTTTAGTTCATGTAATATTATTGAACTCCATTCTGATTTCACCCATCAATATTTTATATTTCCTGTCCTTTTTTATAGTTTCGTTGGAAAATGGTTTGAGCTAAAAATCAATCCTTGAATGCTTTCTTGCATTTTTGGCTTGTATTAGGTTCCTGGTATCTTCTTTGTAGATACATTGTTTATGGAAGATGCTTAACCCACTTTCATTCTCTATATCCTTTATTCTG
>DTSC01000170.1 GCA_012965625.1 Flavobacteriales bacterium
ATTGCCTGGCTTACAAATTCGCTGATATTATCATCATCACTCTCCTGAAGCAAGTTATTGTCCTCAGCAATTTGAAACGGTGATTTCTCCGGATTATTTATCAGCAAAGGAAATATTTTTTGGGAAGCAATGCTATAACTTATTTTACCTTCCTCTACCAGCTGAATCAAATCTGCAATACCTTTTGCGGAAACAGGCAGATCAGTAATTATTTTGGCATTCTCATTGAGATATGATTTTATAGGACCCATGAGCCAGTTTGCAGCTGCCTTATAATTCTTCGTATGGGTAATAAGCACCTCATAAAATTCGGCAATTGACTTTGAATCTGTGATCACTTGAGCATCATATTCAGAGAGTCCTAAGGAATTGGTGTATTTATCAAAGAGGTAATTTGGAAGCTTGGGCAAATCTGCTTTTACAGACTCAATATATTCCTTGGATATAATGACCCTTGGCAAATCTGGTTCGGGAAAATAACGATAATCATCTGCCATTTCCTTAGTTCTCATCACAGCGGTAGTACCAGAAACGGCATCAAAATTTCTTGTCTCCTGAAAGATCTTTTCCTCATTTTCCAGTGCCTCAACTTGCCTGATTATTTCGTACTCAATTGCCCGCTGAACATTTCTGATGGAATTCATATTCTTCACCTCTACCTTTTCTCCAAACTTCTTCTCACCTTTTAACCTAACAGATACGTTGGCATCACAACGCATACTCCCCTCTTCCATATTACCATCACAGATTCCAAGATATCTCACCAATTTTCTGACTTCTGTAAGAAATCTATAAGCTTCTCCCGGTGTACGTATTTCAGGTTCAGATACCATCTCTAAAAGAGGTACTCCTGCCCTATTCAGGTCTATCAATGTTTTAAAAGGGTCCTGGTCGTGAATGCTTTTTCCAGAGTCTTCTTCTATATGTATACGAGTAATGCCTATCTGGTTTTCATTCCCATCATTATCTTTTATCTTAATATACCCACCTGTACATATTGGCGTCTTATCTTGTGTGATCTGATAACCTTTTGGAAGGTCTGCATAGAAATAGTTCTTTCTTGCAAATTCATTTTCTCTGCGAATATCACAATCACAGGCAAGGCCTAACCTTATTGCATAATCTATCACTTGTTCATTAAATTTTGGCAAGATACCAGGGTGCCCTAAAGAGATTGGGGAAACATTTGTATTTGGGGCTTTACCATACTCGGTAGAATCAGCACAAAACACTTTAGAGTCGGTTAAAAGCTGTATATGGACCTCGAGGCCTATGACCGGTTCGTATTTTTCTTTACTCATGGGTAATTCTTCCAGCCTTGGTTATCTTTTGAACATGGGTGCCTTCATCAGAAGCAACCTTAAGAAAATAAATTCCTGGTGTTAAAAAGCGAGTGTCTAAATCAAATTTCTTCTGACCATTATTAGTTATAAGGCGATGTGTCACGATCCTTCCTTGAAGGTCAATAAGTGATACTTCTATTTTCCCCTCCGTTATAAAATGAGGCAGTTCAACATATATTTGTGATGTAAAAGGATTTGGATGCACTCTCATCAAATCCTTCTCTGAGCCTGTTGGATCAACTGCGGTAATTGCATCTGTTACATCAAATACAAACAGTCCATTCGCCATGTCTGAAACCAAGACGACACCTGAAGGAAGCAAGGGGTATACCCCCCAGGCACCATAGCCTGTAGCTATAGCAGGATGTGTGTCATAATAACCAACAACACTGGTATTGGCTGGATCAGAAATATCATATATCCATAACCCATCCTGGTAATAGCTGGCATAAAGGAAGCCGTTTTTAATGATCAGGTTATGAGGTATCGCATTGGTATCTCCCCCTGAATTAACTGTATCAAGTACCGTGATGTTACCAAAGTCGCTTACGTCACAAATCTTAATATCAGTATTGGTGTTTTCGTCTGCAAAACAATATATCATTTCATCCAGCGACAACCATCCAGAATGGTTATATCCCTTTGTAGGATATGAAGTTAAGGACCCCACTAATTGCGGATTAACGACATCTGTCAGATCATATATGAAAAATCCTCCACCACCATGCACATAGGCTGTATCATCACGAACATATACATCGTGAACGTATCCTGCTGCTGCAGCAAAATTTACGAGCTCAAGCGGATTAAGAGGGTTCGCCAAAGAAAATACGCGTAATCCATTATTCTGATCCCCTCCACAAGTATATAACCGTGCCGTTGAAGAATCTAT
Organism: Flavobacteriales bacterium; assembly: GCA_012965625.1. Classification (GTDB taxonomy): domain Bacteria; phylum Bacteroidota; class Bacteroidia; order NORP154; family NORP154; genus UWMA-0041. Next base: position 2,236 of record DTSC01000170.1, read on the forward strand.
GAAAATATTATGTGACCTTGTAAAAAGGGAATCTGAATCATAAACAAGAGCAAGAGAATCAGGTAGATAGTCCAGGTCAATTATTTGCAATGAGCTGGCACCTTCATCTGCCACCATATATAAATACCCATTGAAGTCGTGATAATCTCTATGAACACAGCCGCCTTCCTTCCCAGGCACAAAACCAAGTTCTGCCACATTAGCAGGATTTGTAATATCAAAGAAATAGGTTCCTTCAAGTGCCCCAATTACAGCATATTCTCTATTATTCTGAACAAAACCCCAAACCTCATTATACATATATACTGTTGAATCGTCCCAATGATAAAGCAATTTAACCTTCAGGCTATCTTGGGCTAATACAACGTTACAAACGATAAAGACCATTAATATGATCAACGCTTTTTTCATAATACTTAATTAAATCTTCACGAAAAATTACTGCTTCTTTATCATTTTAATGGAAGGAATTTTACAATCTTTTCATGAAGATAAAGATTATTTGTTTTCAATTCCAACAAATATATGCCCGCCAATAATTCCCCAACATCAGAGATTTCCATTTTCCCATTTTGAATTAAACCGACACCGAAACTAACTCGTTTACCAGAAAAATCATAAATACTGTACTCAATTAACCCATCATCTCTTATCGGAAGAAAAACACTAAAGTCCTGATAAAATGGATTAGGCCCAACCCACCAATCTATTTCTATGAATGTTGAAGGCTTACCTGTACCCAGTGTTATTGTTACCGCATTACACATGGTAGCTATACCACAACTATCTGTAACCGTAAGGCATACATTATAAGTGCCTGATGCTGCATATGTATAGCTTGGGTTTTGTTGAGTAGCAGAACCGCTACCATCTCCAAAATCCCATGAATAAGTAGCGTTACCTGAAACGATACTTGAATCAGCAAACATTATACTCAATCCATTGGCAGAATACCCAAAGTAGGATGAAGGAGGAGGGCATCCCATTGAATCTAGAACTGTTACTGATTGACAAATAAGATTGCTACCACAGCTGTCTACTATTGTAAGGCATACATTGTAAGTACCTGCCAATGTATATGTATGGCTTGGGTTTTGGAGCGTAGAGATGCTACTACCGTCTCCATAATCCCAACTATATGCTGGATTTCCTTTAAAAGTTGATGCATCTATAAAATCAGCTGTTAAATTAGAAGTGGTAAATGAAAAGTTGCTCACTGGATTATTACATATTGCTTCAGAAACATCAAGCACATATAACCCGGATTGCATATCAGAAACAAGCACCAAGCCTGAGGCAAGGAATGGGTAAACGCCCCAAGCCCCTTTATAAGAACCCATGTTTGGCAAGGAATAAGTATCATAATAACCGGTTCGAAAAGGATTAACCGGGTCAGAAATATCAAATATTTGCAGTCCATCATAGTAGTAGCTCAAGTATAAATAATTCCCATTGATAATCAGGTTATGAGCAATGGAATTTGAATCAACATTTGAATTTATCTGAGAATGGACGTTGATATTAGCCAGGTTTGAAACATCACATATTTTCACATCCATACCCCAGGTTTCATCAGCAAAAGCATAGACATTTCCATTTCCTGTTAACCATCCGGAATGATTATAACCTTGGTCAGGATAAGAAGTAAGAGAGCCTATCAAGGTTGGAGATGTAATTGTAGACATATCATATATAAACAAACCATTAGCCCCCATGTTCACATATGCTGTATCATTTCTAACAAATACATCATGAACCCCCCCTGGAGTAGTGAAATTAACTAGCTCTATAGGAAGCTCAGGATTGGCCAAAGAAAAAACTCTAAGTCCATTGTTATTATTGCCACCACAAGTATAGAGCCTTCCAGTTGCCTCATCAATAAAAATATTGTGTGACCTTGAAAAAAGAGCATCCGAATCGTAAACAAGAGGTGCCGAATCAGGTAAATAGCTCAAATCTGCTATTTGCAATGTGCTGAAAATTCCATTACCTTGGTTTTCATCACTCACCATATAAAGATAACCATTATAATCATGGAAATCGCGATGGATGATCTTGGTTCCTTGAGATGCTCCTGGAATAAATACTGCTGTATCAACATTTAGCGGATCAGTAATATCAAAAATATGTGTTCCAGCAGTAGAGCCAATAACTGCATATTCACGGTTTCCAATATTTAACCCCCAGATCTCATTATAAGTATTGTTAAAGGGTGCTGCAGGAACCAGGGTATCATCATCCCAATGATATATCATACTAATCTTTAAGCTATCCTGCGCATAAGCATCAGAAATACACAAAAAGAACAGTAACAAGAGGCTTAATCTTGATAATTGCTGCATTATCTAAAGTGAATTTATAAGTTCCTTCATTATGAGAGTCATCTTTGGCTCTGCCTCTTCTGCAACCCTTTGTACGTCTTCATGGGTTACCTCTACAATCTTACCTGGAACACCCAGATCGGTAATAATAGAAATAGCAAAGCAGGAGATCCCCATATGACGGGCTGTAATAACTTCCGGCACCGTTGACATTCCCACGGCATCTGCTCCAATATTAAATATATACCTGTACTCAGCAGGTGTCTCAAGGCAGGGACCAGAAACTACTGCATAGGTGCCAGTTTGGACCTTGATATTGTTTGCTGCTGCAATCTCCTTCGCTTTTGCGATCAATTGATGGTCATAGGGCTCACTCATATCAGGGAATCTTGGGCCAAGCTCATCATAATTTGGGCCAAGCAATGGATTGCCGGGAAGAAGGTTCACATGATCGTCAAGAATCATAAGATCACCTATTTCGAAATCCGGATTTACCCCACCACAGGCATTTGAAACAAAGAGCCTTTCAATTCCTAAAAACTTCATTACCCGGATCGGAAGTGCTAGCTCTTGAAAGGCATAACCTTCATAAAAATGAAATCTGCCCTGCATAGCTACTATATTCTTTGAACCAAGGGTTCCAAAGATGAGCTTACCAGAATGACCTTCCACAGTTGAAACCGGAAAATTGGGAATTTCTTCATAGGGAATAGCAGTATCTATTTCAATTTCTTGTACTAGTCCTCCCAGGCCGGTCCCCAATACTATCCCCACCTCTGGTTTCAAGCCAACTTTTGCTTCGATATATGCAGCAGTATCTTTAATCCTTTGTAACATAGTTTAATATTTGTTTATTAAAATTCTCAGCATCATTTCCATGGAATCTTATATTTATTGGAAGATAAAAAACAGGTAAATCCTGCAACTCTTTTGCTACCCCAGGAATAATTAATCTCATAGCATCTTTCTCCGTCGTAAGAATAATCTTGTTTTCATTTACAATATTATCAAATTTTTTCTGAACCTTACGAATATCTTCCAAGGTGAATTCATGATGGTCAGAAAAAGAAATATGGACTAATTCTGAAACCTCCTTTGAATAATATTCTTTTAGGGGCTCGGGATCGGCAATGCCAGTTATTAAAAGTATGGCATAATTCTTCTTGAAATAATAGTCTTTTGATGCCTTCTCTTTGGTTGTTTTCCCCACCAAAGGAACAAAGTCATGATATCCAACATATGAGAAATAAACTTGTTGAGAATCCATCGGTTTAATAATCTTAATGACCCTCCTCCTTTCATGGGGGGAGAGCATATTAGGAGAATTGGTAACAACTATTATATCGGCTCTTCTTGCACCCTTGACTGGTTCTCTTAAATCACCTGCAGGAAGCATCATCTTAGCCTTTGAAACACCCTGAAAGTCATGTAACAAAATAGACAGCCCTGGTTTAACTCGTCTGTGCTGAAATGCATCATCGAGAAGTATTACATTTAATCCCGGGACCATTGACAATAATTTGTCAATCCCATGGGCCCTATTTTCATCCACAGCGACAAAAATATTATTGAATCTTTGTTTCAACATTCGGGGTTCATCACCTACCTCAACAGCTGTAGCTTCATGGTCTACCAATCTAAATCCAGAGGTTACCCTGCCATATCCTCTACTCAAAGTAGCAACTCTATCAAAAAAGCCTTGTTCATCCCTAAGAAGAAGTCTAATAATATAGGCAACATGCGGGGTTTTTCCAGTTCCCCCAGTGGTTAAGTTTCCTACAGAAATTATTGGAATTGCAAAGCTCCTGGACCTAAGGATTCCTAAGTTGTATAACCAATGATAAAGGGAGGATACAACCCAAAAAATCAAGGAAAATGGAAACAACAATAACCTCAGAAAACTCATTACAATTTGATTGACATTGCGAATTTAAGTTTATTAAATAAATAATTTACCTTTGCTTTATGTACCAGATTAAGATTCAAGGAAAGGTTTATCAAATAGAACTCGATGATGAACAGTCCAATGTCGCAAAGGTAAATGGCAAATCCGCTACTCATGATATTAAAAACCTGGGCAATGGAATGTATAGTGTAATTAAAGAGAACAAATCTTATACAGTACAAGTTTTAAAGTCCAACTATGAGGATAAGGCTTTTGACATTAAAGTAAATGGAGCAAAGTATAAAGTAAAAGCAAAGGACCGGCATGACATTATCCTTAAAGAACTTGGGCTTTCAGGCGCTTCTGGCACCAAAACCAAGGACCTGAAAGCACCCATGCCCGGAAAAGTATTGGAATTAAAAGCAGGACTTGGAGATAAGATCAAGGAAAATGAACCATTGATCATCCTTGAAGCCATGAAAATGGAAAACATTTTAAAAGCATCTGCTGATGGCATCATAGATGCTATTGAAGTAAAAATTGGAGATTCGGTAGAAAAAAATGAGGTATTAATAAGATTTAAATGAAATATATAATGCATAGGATATTAGCAATCGGTTTTGGAGCCTTATTTTTGTTCAGTTGCAGCAATAGCAATAATACAAACCAGGATGCAGCAGAACCGGAATTATTAGTTCAAGAGGCAGAGAAGATCAATGAATCATGTATTTATTCATTAGACGGCTCAAAAGCAAGTATCTACTGGACTGCTTACAAGCATTCCAATAGAGCTGAAGTAAAAGGGCAAATTGACTCTCTTGCGATGACAGGAGAAGATGCTGACAATATCCTGGATCTAATAAGAAATGCCAGCATTAATATTTATCCGGCAAGCGTTAATTCAAAAGACGAGGGAAGAGACCAGAAAATCAGCACTTTCTTTTTTGGAAGTATGGAAAACACCAAGACTATTAAAGGTAGCATCAAAACTTTGTCAGGAACCAATGTATCAGGCTCCGGTACCTGCCTGCTTACATTAAACGCCGTCACTAAGGAAGTTGACATCACTTATATAGTCGACAATGAAACCATAGAGCTTCGCTGTTCTCTTGATTTTACTGCATGGAATTGCCAAGAGGCCCTCAGCAACTTACAAAAAGCCTGTGAAGAGAAACATACTGGCATAGATGGCAAAACCATTTTTTGGCCAGATGCTGAGATATTGGTGAAAGCAGATATAGTAAAGCAATGTGATTAGGGTTTGCCTCCTTTCTTGCTCAACTGAGTACAGAAGTTAGTTTTCCTGATTATGGGCAAAAGCCTATTTCGCCTACTGAGGAAAATGCACCAATTCCGCAAATTGCTTCACTCGGCTATTTATGTCCTCTCGTGATAGTCCAATTAAACTTTCAGTACCAAATTTTTCAACACAAAAGGATGCCATGGCAGATCCGTAAATAATTCCTCTTTTCATATTATCAAAAGACAGATCTTCTGTAGAGGCCAGAAAACCAATAAATCCACCAGCAAAAGTATCACCAGCCCCCGTTGGGTCAAACACTTCTTCTAATGGAAGGGCGGGGCTGTAGAACGTTCGGTCTTTATGAAAGAGCAAAGCACCATGCTCGCCCTTTTTTATAACAAGATATTCAGGCCCCATTTCACGAATAATTTTCGCAGCTTTTACCAAAGAATATTCTCCAGATAATTGCCTGGCCTCTTCATCATTAATGGTAAGCACATCCACTTTTCTAATCACTTCCTTAAGATCATCCAGGGCAATATCCATCCAAAAGTTCATGGTATCCATCACTACCAATTTAGGTTTTGATGTTAACTGTTCCAATACACGCATTTGAACAGAGGGAGTGAGGTTTCCCAGCATAACAAATTCAGAATCTTTATAACTCTCAGGAAGCAAAGGATCAAAGTGCTCCAACACGTTAAGTTCAGTAGCCAGCGTATCTCTTGTATTCATATCGTTGTGGTACTTGCCAGACCAGAAAAAGGACTTCTCCCCTTGTTTAACCTGCAAGCCTTCTGTATCAATTCCACGCTCCTCCATCAGGTCTATAGATTCTTGCGGAAAATCTGAACCAATTACTGAGACAAGTTTCAGGTTTGAAGTAAAATAGGATGCTGCCAAGCCAATATAGGTTGCTGCCCCACCTATTATTTTATCTGTTTTGCCAAATGGGGTTTCTATTGCATCAAAGGCTACCGTGCCAACTACTAATAAACTCATAGATTATATTTATATAATTATAAAATGGATTTATGCACTGAAGACCAGTACAAACTGGATGCAAATGTAAGCATCTATAAAAAGCAACAAAACAAGAAATTTTCTAACTCTTAAACAACTACAATTTGATGTGCCCTTTTTCAAAAAAGCCTCTATATTGTAATGTGATTTCTATCCCTCCCCTGCTAGAGCTTGCTACTTTAAGAGGAGACACATTTAAATCATAGCTTATACCAATTGACAAAATACGCCTATATTCATACAATACACTAGCAATAACAGCATCCAGATAACGATAAAAGCAGCCAACAGAAATAGTAGAAGGGATCATGGCATCCGTATATTTAGACCGTTCTCCAGTAACATATTTTAAAAAACTTCCTGCATTAACCTCAAATGCTGCTCCTTTTTTAAATGCTACTAGTTGAGGAAGAATTGCAAATTGATCATTTAAAACCATTTCACCCTCGCCATGGAGCACCATCTTTAAATTTAATTGATCTTCCGCCGCTTCAAGATATGATCCATTTGCCATGGTTAAATGATACATAGCCCCACCAAGTTTCGCAAAGAACTTTTTACTTGGAATATATTTCCATGTAATTCCAGCTCCTGCATCTAAATAAGAATTATTTTGAAGCAGAGACATTTCTCCTGTTGGAAGTGCTGGGTCATAACCAACCCCATTGTATTGGCTGTCCCATTTAATTCCTTCATAATTAATACTTCTCTGAACATATCCCATTTGCACCCCCGCTGACAAAAATTGCACTTCTTTAATTTGAAACTTATACGAAAGGATAAGGTTTAGCTGGGTCAAGCCCATACTAGTTTTGCCTGCTTTATCATTAAAAAATGACATCCCAGCATCTAAACCGTTATTATTATCATTGGTGCTTAACAAGTGCATATCATAGGAAGCATAAATTGTTTTAAATGGAGCGCCAACGCTTGCCCATTGGTTTTTGTACGCAGATACAACTCGGTAATCTTCTGGCATTGCTCCTGTCAAGGCAGGATTCAATAGCAAGGGCGCCCTGAAAGGAGTTGAAAAATGAAGATCTTGTGCATGGATAACATGCCAAGCAAATACCAGGAGAATGAGGCTGCCAGTTCTTAGTTTTTTTAATATTTCAAAATTATTAATCATATATGTTTCTTTTCTTAGCGAACCAAGCTTACATCTCCTTTCATCTCTATTTCTATTCCCTGACCAGTAACTGCATATACATAATACACAAAGACCTCTGAATTGAGCATCTTTCCTTTATATGTTCCATCCCACCCCTGATTAACATCATGTGATTCAAAAACCTTTTGCCCCCATCGATTGTACACTATAAAATCAAGCTCTACCAGTCCATTGCCGCGAACAAATAAAAAATCGTTGGCACCATCACCATTTGGAGAAAATGCATCAGCTACAAATAACTCTACAGGGTCATATATACAAATATCTAACGCAAAAGCATCCATACACCCCCCCTCATTAAATCCAGTAAGCACAACATTATAATATCCAGAAGTTTCAAAGGATGGCTTAGGGTTTTCGCCTATTGCATAAGGACTTGTTTCCCCATTACCAAAATCCCAATATCCGCTGTCAACGTGTTTGCTCAAATCAATTAAAGAAAGTAATTCTTTCTGGTCAAATGAGACACATTCAACATTTGGACTAATACTGAACATCGCATTAACAATAGAATAATTAGGAATCTTTACCAAAGTATCAAATTCACAACCAGAATTATTATCTGTAATATTTACCGTATAGCTGTCTCCGGCAATACCATTAATACTATCGCTTGTTTGGGACGGATTGTTATCCCATAAGTATGAATAAGTACTTGACCCAGAAACATATGCATTTACAAATCCTTCGGTACCATAACAGGCTATTGAGCTGGTTACAAAGGAGACAGAAAAATCCTCTGCTATTACAATTGCAACAGAATCTATGGCATCATCAGAACATCCATCAGATACCGTGGAAATATAGGTTGTGTTATCCTCTGGAATAACAGAATTGATATTTATTGGAAATAATCCATGGCTCCATACATAGGAATACACTACTCCTGGAACCCCTCCAGATGCGGACACTATAAGGGTTACTCCTTCTCCATTGCAAATGGTATCTTCTGAGGATGAAAGTGTACTTATTAATTGAGGCAATACACTCACCTGCAAAGAATCAGAAGTAGCACATTCTCCAATTCCATGGTCAACAGAAAAAGTATATGACCCCTCGCCCACTATAGCCGGATTAAAAACATTTCCAGTCACGGGGCTGGTCAATGAAGCAGCTGCAGGAACATATGAAAACACATGATCCTCATCCTTAAAGCAATACAAAGTATCCAAGCCTGTTATTGTTGCGGTCTCAAATTGGTAAACAGCAATTAGAACAGAATCCTCGCAGCCAGCTGGCGTAGAAAAATAAACATATTGAGTGTCCTGCAAGGCCACTCCGGGATCAAAAAGGCCCATCTCACTATCAATGATACCGGGACCATTCGCCCACCAAGTGCCGGCAGGAGGCATTTGCTGTATTATAAAAGGATCCTGACTGCTGCACATTAAGGTGTCCAAAGCATTCAGTTCTGGATAAACAATCATGGTAATGCTATCCGAACAACCATTTGCCAAATACACCAATGTATGCACCCCAGGCCCTGCTGCCGATGGATTGAACCATTGATTATTGTTCCCAGATAATCCTGCTCCAGACCAATTGCCACCGCTAGGAGCCCTTTTTACAGAAGCCCAGTTCAATTTAAGAGAATCGTCACCAATGCAAAAGAAAACGGTATCTACCTGTATATCTGTCAAATACACCATTAGCAACAAGGTGTCTGTGCAGCCGTTTGGCAGTGTATAAACAAGAGAATCGTAACCATTTCCTTCATTTTGGTAATAAATATTAGGATCATACAGGCTTGTTATAGAATCCAATATACCCTGGCCACTCCACCATCCACCGGCGGGAGTAGCGGGAGGATTGATGATAAAAGGAGCCTGTAAAGGACAGGCCTTTATCAAATACCCTGCATCGATCTCATGAACAAATATTTGAATTGTATCAACACAACCATTTAATTGATAAAGCACATCATGTAATCCCCCACCGGCAATATCTGGGTCAAAAGTGCCGTAAACAGAATCTGTAACACCTGTTCCATACCACCTGCCCCCAAATGGTGTAATAGGTATATCATAAGGGAGATTTGACTCACATACCGTATCCAGTTGGGTTGGCCCCGCAATATTCTCTACGTAAACCAATTTATCTTCTGAACAGCCATTGTATGAATAGGTAATGGTATACACACCATTAGTATCTGGATTGAACAAACCGTTAGCCTGTATGGAATCTCCGGACCAAATACCTCCTAATGGGCTGAACCCAGTAACCATAAAGGGAGGGGATCCCGGACAAGCAGCTTCATCCAAGCCAGCATCAATCTCCTTTACATTGACCAAAACAGTATCTGCACACATCCCATCCATAAAATACAGAATATCATGCAATCCCGGGCCTGCTGTATCCGGATGAAATGTGCC
>DTSC01000171.1 GCA_012965625.1 Flavobacteriales bacterium
CCTTTTATAATGGGGAAATAAAGCATGTCTACGACCCTGCCGTACAAAAATCCTCCATACCCCCCTTCTTCCGGGAACAACGTCGCTAGCTGGTAGGTGCTGTCTGAGAAGATCATCCCATAAAACGCTGAGTCAATAATATTACCCAGTGCTCCCGCGAAAATCAAAGAAAGGCAAACAACGAAACCCTTGTGAGCTCCTTTATTAATGATGCTCCATAAATACCAGCCAATCCCAAACAATGCTGCAATTCTAAATACGCTAAGGAAAAGCTTACCATAAATCCATTCAAGCTCGAGGCCAAAGGCCATGCCATTGTTCTCGGTAAAATGGATGATAAACCAATCGCCTAATATCTGGTGCTCCTGCCCCAGGTACATATGGGTCTTGATCCATAATTTTGTTGCCTGATCAACAAATAATATTGCAAAAATGATCAGAATTGACTTTTTCAAATTTTTCAGAAGTTTAGTCCTGTTCAGTGGACCTTATACAGAAAGTGTGGTGAGATTTATTGTGCTTTTTTGGCGTCTATGCTTAAAGTAGCATGGGGAACAGCTTTCAATCTTTCTTTTGAGATCAGCTTTCCTGTAACCCTGCAAATACCATAGGTGCCATTCTCAATTCTGATCAAAGCATTTCCGAGATGCTCAATAAATTTCTTCTGCCTCATGGCAAGCTGTGCGTTTTCTTCCTTTGAAAGCACTTCAGAGCCTTCTTCCAAGACTTTAAAGGTAGGGGAAGTATCATCTGTGCCATGGTTGTCATGGCCGGAAATATTTCCCTTAAACACTTCATATTCATATTTTGCCTTTTCGAGCTTGGTAAGAATCAGCGTTTTAAATTCCACTAATTCTTTTTTAGAGTACTTGTTCTTTCTTTGTGTTTTTGCTACAGCCATAATAATTCAAATTTAGATTCATGGTTTGCTATTTTGCTTATTGCACTTTTGAAAGTGCTATAATCGCTTGAATTTCACCATTTATTTCAACAAGCGCACCATCATTTTCAGCAATCTTGTCTTTAATCTCCAGAGAAGAAGCCAGTGTTTCGGCGCAAATATAATTTAAATTGTTATTAATTGCCTCATCTAGCTGCTTATCACTTTTGATCTGGAGCAAGATTTTGTCTGTTACTCTTAGATTCTTGTCCTTTCTAAGGTTCTGAATCTTATTTACCAAATCTCGAGCAATTCCTTCTTCCTTTAATTCTCTCGTTATTGTAATATCCAAAGCAACTGTAAGGTTGCCCATATTACTTACCAAAAAACCAGGTATATTTTCTGAGGATATTTCGACATCCTCATCCTGAATTTCAACATCTACACCTTGAATGTTAAACGCATACGTTTTTTTCTGTTCAATGGTTTCAATAACTTTATTTTCAGAGTCTGCAATATGTTGGGCAATCGCCTTCATTTGCTTGCCATACCTGGGGCCCAGCTTTCTGAAATTAGGCTTGATTTTCTTTGAGAATATCCCTGCATCCGCTGATAAATACTCTAATTCTTTTACATTTACTTCAGATAGGATCAAGTTTTCAACCATTTCCAGCCTTCTTCGAAATTCCTCATTTAATACCGGCACCATCACCTTTTGCAAGGGCTGCCGAACCTTGATTCCTTCCCTTTTTCTCAGGGAAAGCACCATTGAAGAAATATTCTGTGCTATAGTCATTCTCTCTTCCAGATCCTTATCTATTGCTGATTCATCCAGCTTGGGAAAATCACTTAAGTGAACAGATTCTTCTCCACTTAAATCCACATATAGCTTATCCATAAAAAATGGTGCTATGGGAGAAGACAGCTTTGCAAGTGTTTGAAGGCATTGGTCAAGGGTTTGGTAAGCAGCAATTTTATCGGAAGAATATTCTCCTTTCCAAAATCTTCTTCTGCAGAGTCGTACATACCAATTACTCAAATTAATATCAGCAAATGCCTGGATCGCCCTTCCAGCCTTGGTCGGCTCATAGCTGTCGTAATAAAAATCTACCTCTTTAACCAAGGTATTTAATAAGGAAATAATCCACCTGTCTATTTCAGGCCTGTCTTTAATGGGGATGTATTCTTCCTGACCAACATAACCGTCAATATTGGCATAAAGGGCATAAAATGCATAGGTGTTAAAACAGGTGTTAAAAAATTTTCTCTTCACCTCAGCTATTCCGCTTTCATCAAACTTGAGGTTGTCCCAAGGCTGGGCATTGGTGATCATATACCATCTGGTCGCATCCGGACCATATTTCTCTACAATTTCGAAAGGGTCAGCGGCATTTCCCAACCGTTTTGACATTTTATTCCCCTCTTTATCCAAAACCAATCCATTGGAGACCACATTTTTAAAGGTAATTGAGTCAAACAACATGGCTCCTATCACATGAAGTGTGAAAAACCATCCTCTTGTCTGATCTACACCCTCAGCAATAAAATCTGCCGGAAAGCTGGATTCAAAGAGTTCCTTGTTCTCCATTGGATAATGCCATTGAGCATAAGGCATAGCGCCTGAATCAAACCAAACATCTATCAGATCCTTTTCCCGTGTCATCTTTTGCCCTTCAGAAGATACCAGAAAAACTTCGTCAACATAAGGCCTGTGAAGGTCAAAATCGTCCGGTATCTGTGCTTTCATAAACCCTGCTTCAATAGATTTAGCTACTTCAGCCCTCATCTCCTCCAGGGAGCCAATGCATAGCCGTTCTTTTTCATCTTCCGTCGCCCAAATTGGCAGTGGTGTGCCCCAAAACCTCGATCTGGACAAATTCCAGTCCTGTAGGTTTTCCAGCCAGTTTCCAAATCTTCCTGTTCCTGTAGATTCCGGTTTCCAATTAATTGTTTTATTTAGCTCCACTAAGCGGTCTTTGATCTGGGTTGTTTTAATAAACCAGGAATCGAGAGGATAGTATAAAATAGGCTTGTCCGTTCTCCAGCAATGCGGATAGGAATGCTCATATTTTTCTGCCAAGAAGGCTTTATTCTCCTCCTTTAGCTTGATAACAATGAGCACATCTGTGGATTTGTAATCTGGAGCATCTACTATCTCCTGATCCTCATACTGTGATTTTACATACCTCCCGGCAAAATCACTTACTTCCTTTACAAACCTGCCTTGCTTGTCTACCAAGGGCATGTCATTACCTTCCTCATCCTTTACCATAATAGATGGAACATTATGCTCCTTACACACGCGAAAGTCATCCGAGCCAAAAACCGAAGCTGTATGTACTATTCCCGTTCCATCTTCTGTTGAAACAAAATCTCCAGGGATTACCCTGAATGCATCACCTTCAGGTTGAACATAGGGCATAAGCTGCTCATAGTACAGGCCAACAAGGTCTGCCCCTTTATACTCAGCCACAATTTCATATGGTATTATTTTATCTCCTGCTGAATAGGAGTCTAATGCTACATCTTCTTGCTCTTTACTGAAAAAGGCATGTGCCAAATCTTTTGCCATAATAATACTAATTGGCAAAAACGTATAGCGATTATATGTTTTGATCTTTACATAAGAAATCTTATTACCAACCGCCAGGGCACAGTTTGCTGGCAAGGTCCATGGCGTAGTTGTCCAGGCAAGAAAACAGACATGTTCGTCATCACTATCAAAAAACGAACGTGACCTTTCCTCCCTTTTTAGCTTAAATTGAGCAGTAAGAGAGGTGTCCTTGATATTCTTATAGCAACCCGGCAGGTTTAGCTCATGGGTACTGAGGCCGGTACCGGCAACCGGAGAGTACGGTTGCACTGCATATCCCTTATAAAGCAAATCCTTTTCATAAAGCTGTTTTAAAATACTCCAAAGCGACTCAATATATTTGTTGTCATATGTAATATAGGGATCCGATAAATCAACCCAAAATCCGATCTTTTCGGTGAGGTCATCCCAAACATCCTTATATTTTAAAACCGATTTGCGGCATTCCGCATTATAATCAGCAATGGAGATCTTTTTTCCTATGTCTTCTTTAGTGATACCAAGCTCCTTTTCTACAGATAGCTCAACGGGCAGGCCATGTGTATCCCAGCCGGCTTTTCGCTTTACCTGAAATCCTTTTAAGGTTTTATACCTGCAAAATATATCCTTAATTGACCTGGCCGTGACATGATGAATTCCAGGCAATCCATTTGCCGATGGCGGACCCTCATAAAAAGTAAAGGCGGGATTTCCCTCACGGTTGGCAATACTCTTTTCGAATATGTTCCGTTGTTTCCAATCCTTTAAGACATCTTTTCCAATTTGGGAAAGGTCCAGGACTTTATATTCTTCATATTTGGACATTAATAATCCTTTTAAAAGCGTGCAAAGTTACTAATAAAGGGTGGATATTTTATTTGTGATGTGGGCAACAAAGGAAAATTGTGTAGATTGAATTAGCAGGGATTGCCTTTGGGCTGTTTTGTGATTGTGATCCTTTCCCCCAGGTTTGTCGTGCTGGTATATTATTCGGACGATTGGCTCTTTTTGAGTTTGGCTGAAAGATTCATGTTTTCCTTTTCCATTTCTTTCAATTTGCCATTAAGTTCTTTTTTCTCTGCTTCTGTTTTCTCAAGAGCTTCATTTTTGGAGCCCAGGTCCTTGTTAAGCAATTCTATTTCTTTACTGAGTTTCTTTGATTCTTCTTGCTGGTTTTTTAAATCAGACATGAGCTGATTATTCTTTTCTGCAAGCCCTTTTATTTCCTCTTCCTGATTCTTTCTGGTTTTTTTTAAGGAAACAATTTCTCCAAGAGATTTGGTAGTTGCCTCTGTCAGAGCTTCTATGTTGTCTATTTTTGTACTCATAATGTATGGTTTAGTTCTGAATTTCTAGCGTGTCTCCTGCTTGAATGTGATCTGGGTTGCTAATTTCGTTGTGACTGCCAATGTGGTGGTGCTTAAAACCGTGGCCATGATACAATTCGGAGATGCTCCACAATGATTCACCAGCCTGAACAATGTGCAATTTATGTGTCCCTTCGGCGTCTGTAATTGTTTGGTCATTTACTGAGCTCTCAATGGTAGCATGCAGTTCTTTGAGCTTATTGTTAAGCTTGGTGATCTCCTCGTCTTTCGCTGCAAGGGTCTTTTCCAGTATTTCTATTTCATCCGCTGCCTGATTGGCTGGAGGCGAAGTTTCTTCAATAATAACAGCATCATCTGCACTACCATTATAATAGGTAAACCCCCAACCAACACTTACTAATAGCAGGACAACAAACAAAACCTTAATCGTTTTGCTTAAGCGATTGGTATTTTCTGATATTTGGTTTAATTGAGAAAACGCTGTTAGATCCGAATCACATTCAGTACAATGTAATGCTTCTTTATCAACCTGTTCTTGCTGACATACAGGACACTTTTTCATGGCTTAAATTGTTTGGTGATTTTAACATTGAAAACTACTAATTATCTTCTACCAATGCAAATTTTTGTTCGATAAACGTCTATTGTAAAACGATAACTGTAATTTTAGAAACGTGAGGAATGGAAGGGAACTGACTTTGTACACCTTAAAATATTGCAGCACTGATTAAACTTTTTTTAATCCCTATGGTCCAATCCCATATAGGTTAAGACCATGGATCATCTAAATACAAAACAGATATTTAATTAAGTCATATATTTGATAAAAAACACTAAAATTTTAGTTATGAAAAAATTATTGCTTAGCACTTTATTGGCAATACTATATACTTATGTGTCTGCACAAAGTTTTAACGGATTTGCACTTTACAATGCACAAGGTTCTAATACTACTTATTTAATTGATGAAAATCAAAACATTGCTCATACTTGGAATATGACAACTAGTTGTAATTATACTGTGCAGATAAAGGAGAATGGCAATTTAATCAGAGGAACAAAATATAATAACACTAGTGTATTTAGCAATAGTAATATGGCTGCCTCAGGAGGTAGAGTGCAGGAAATAGCACCAGATGGCTCTATAGTATGGGATTATTTTTATGCTAATAGCAACCATTACAGTCATCATGACTTAACTTTAATAGGTGATAATGTTTTGCTAACTGCATGGGAGAAAAAAACATCAAATGAATTAAATAATGCAGGATATAATAATGCAAATTCCGAGAAATGGCCAACTCATTTTGTTGAATTAGAGCCTGATGGAAATGGAGGCGCCAATATTATTTGGGAATGGCACATTTGGGATCATATGTGTCAAGATACAGATGCTGGCAAACCTAATTATGCAGCAAACATCTCTGATAACCCTGAGCTGATTGATATAAATATGGTTCAAAGTCAAGGAGGACCTGGTGGAGGAGACTGGTTTCATGTTAATGGTGTAGATTATAATGAGGATTTGGATCAGATTGCATTTTCTTCTAGACCTGCAAGTGAGATCTATATCATTGATCATAGCACTACAACTGCCGAAGCTGCAAGTCATTCAGGAGGCAATTCAGGTATGGGTGGTGACATCCTTTACAGATGGGGAAATCCATCAAATTATGGAATGTCAGGGGCTCAAATTATTGATAATGCTGTTCATGATGTGCGTTGGATAACAGATGATGGAAGACCAAACGGAGGGTATCTGCAAATTTTTAATAATAGTGGAGTCAGTAATAACCAGTCTGCAATTGATGGAATAGAAACACCATGGGATACTGTAACAAATACTTATTTGCGTATTCCAGGGCAGGCTTTCGCTCCTGCATCATATACAACAAGATATGCTTGTGCTTATTCTGCTTCTGGACAATCTGCTTCTGATAGAATGTCGAATGGTAATATTTATGTTAATGCTTCAAGCGGACAGGGAGGATCAGGAGTTATGTATGAAGTAGATTCATTAGGAAACTTAATCTGGGGACCTTATAATTCACAATCGCAAAAAGGATTCAGATATGAATGTGATTATCCTGGAATAATTGCACTTGAACCATATATGAATACTGCTACATCGTCATGTTTCTCTGTTATCACAGAGAGTTGGGATTGTGATGGACAGGGGAATTGTTATGATCCTGGAACGGGTAATGGACAATATGGTAGTTTATCTTCATGTCAGAGCAGTTGTATTGTCCCAACATGGAACTGTGATGGAGGTGCTTGCGTTGATCCAGGAACAGGAAATGGCATTTACCCTACTCTAACTGATTGTCAGGCAAATTGTGCTGTTGTTGGGATTAGTGATTTAGATTATGAGCTGTTTAATGTTTACCCAAACCCATCAAATTCGTTGTTTAATGTAACGTATTTTGCCCAAGAAATAGAGAATGTACAGATAAGAATTCTAAATAGCATTGGGGAGGTAATATTCAGAAAACATGTTTCTAATATTTCAGGTGAAAATAACATTGCGCTCAATTTAGAAAATGTGCCAGAAAGCATTTACATTATTGAATTGATAAACAGCAATAATGATAGATATACTAAACGGGTCCATATTATTAAATAAAATGAACCTTAGATATATTTACTTTCTTTTTTTATTTGGAATCTTCTTTTTAAAAGGATTTAGTCAAAATTCTTTTTACAATGTTGATACGATTAGAGAAATCAAGATTAATTTTTCAACGAATAGTTGGGACCACATTTTAGATAGTTTATATGTAATGGGGGATAATGAACGTATGGTGGCCACACTAATTATTGATGGCATTCAATATGATAGCGTTGGTGTTAGATATAAAGGGTTTAGCTCAGTTAGTGTTGATAGAACCAAAAACCCATTTAACATTAAGCTTGATTATCTTATAGATGATCAAAATCATTTTGGAGTTGATAAAATTAAATTGAGTAATGTTATCGCAGATCCATCTTTTATAAGAGAGGTTTTGACTTATGAGATAGCTAGAAAATATATGCCAGCTTCTGAGTCAAATTATGCTAATTTGTACATAAATGATACTTTGTGGGGATTATATACAAATACCGAGGCAGTAAATAAAGATTTTATCAGAAAGCATTATGACAACAGATACAATCCTTTTTTTAAATGTAATCCTGAAAATTTAGATATTCTACCAGGAGGCGAAAACTCTAACCTAAGTAATACCCACGGAACAGACAGTGTCAATTATTATCCATATTATGATATAGAATCAGATAATGGTTGGTCTTATCTGTACAATTTTATAGATACATTAAACAATACACCTGAAAGTATTGAATGTGTATTAAATATAGATAGAGTAATTTGGATGCATGCCCTAAATTATTCACTTATTAATTTTGATAGCTACGTAGGATATGGTCAAAATTATTACATATATATGGATAATAATGGACAGTTCAACCCAATTTTATGGGATTTGAATATGTCTTTTGGAAGTTTTCGATTAACTGATGCGTCCTCACTTTATTATAACGGCTTCACTATAGCTGAAGCTCAGTCAATGGATCCATTGATTCACCATAATGACATCTCTATTGCACCACGGCCTTTGTTACGAAAAGTTTTTGAAAATAATAGATATAGAAAAATGTATATCGCTCATATACGTACTATAATTGAAGAAAATATACTGAATCAAGATTATTATAATAGAGGTCAATATTTACAATCTCTAATCGATCAGGGAGTACAAAACGATAATAATAAATTTTATTCATATAATGACTTTACAACAAATTTAAACAGTTCAGTTTCTTTAGTTAGTGGAGAATGTCCAGGAATTACTGAATTAATGGATGCAAGAGCCAGTTACCTTTCATCTTACCCTGGTTATCAAGGTGCTCCCTCTATAAATAATGTTATAAATGATAACAATCAAAACAATAGTTTGGGTACTGATATTTCTATTACAGCCAAAATATCCAATGCAGATTATACAATGCTTGCTTATAGGTATGGTAGCAATGATAAATTTATTGAAATTGAGATGTATGACGATGGAAGCCATAACGATAGTTTAGGAGGTGATGGAATTTATGGTGCTATAATAAGTAATCCTAGTAATTACATTGAATATTATATTTATGCTGATAATGACTCTGCTGGTATGTTTTCTCCAGAAAGAGCTGCATATGAATATTATACCATTAGCAACTTTATAGACCACAGTCAACTGGTTATTAATGAAATAATGTCAAATAACACATCTACTGTTGTTGATCAGAGCGATGATTATGAGGATTGGATAGAAATATACAATCCTACTCCCTACTCTGTATCTACTAATGGCTTGTATCTTTCCGATGATCCAGCGAATTATCAAAAATGGATATTTCCTAGCTATCATATACCTTCTGATGGCTATTTAATTGTATGGGCAGATGAAGATCAGTCTCAAGGCGGATTACATGCCAACTTTAAACTATTGAGTCTTGGTGAAAAACTCATCCTTTCCTACAACAATAGTTTAGTAATTGATTCAATAACCTTTCCTGCAATTAATGAAAACGGTTCTTATGCAAGGTCACCAAATGGGACTGGACCATTTAACTTTATGCTTCCTACTTTCAAATGGAACAACGATATTGTAGGAATCAGTCATATAGATTCAGATCATACTTTAAATTGTTATCCAAATCCATTTAATTCATTCTTTTCTTTTGACTTGGCTTCCAGTTCAAGTGTTAAAATATCTGACATGTTTGGCAAATTGATATTAGAACAGGATATGAATCAAGGTTTGAGAAAAATTAATGCTAGTTCTTGGTCAGCTGGAATATATTTTCTGAATATAATTTCAAACAAAAATCAAACTGCAAATAGAATCATTAAAATTAAATGACAATGAACAAAACATTCATATTATTAATTGTATTATTTCAAACTAGTTATCTAAATGCTCAAAACATAATTAATTATATAGAATCAGATGGCCTGCTAAGTAACAGTGTTAACTGTGTTGCTGTTGATGCAAATGATAATATTTGGTTTGGCACCAATAAGGGATTGTCAAAATTTGATGGATCTAACTGGGTTAATTATAATTCTTCTAATACTCCTGAGCTAATAGACACAAACATTAAAACAATCACTATTGCAAATAATGGTGCTGTTTGGCTTGGTACTGATTTTGGTGCATATAAATTTGATGGAACAACATGGACAAGCTATAGCGATACCAATGGTTTGGCATACAATCAAATACATCGCATTGATGAAGGCCCTAATGGTGACTTATACTTTGCACATAATTCATGGTCTGCTGGAGTTTCAGTTTTCAATGGAACTACATGGAGCTCTTATGGTGCCCCGGATTTGCCTGCAAGTGGTGTATGTGCTACCTCTTTTGATTCTCAGGGTGATGCTTGGTTTGCATCTCCATTACATGGAATAGTTCATTACAATGGCTCTACTTTTACCCCTTATACGAATTCTGATGGCTTGGTAAGTAATTTCGGTACTGATATCTTGGTTGATGATTCTGATAATAAATGGGTTGGTACAGGAAGTGGCATGTCTGTATTGGATGCTACAAACAGTTTTGTTACAAATCATACCAAGATGCTGATTTTACCCAATCCAGATACCTTAAACCCAGTTGTTGAAATTGCCAAAGATTCTCATAATCGAATATGGACAGCCATTTATGTAGGATATCTAACTGTAGGCGGTATCGCTATGTACGATGGAACGGGATGGTTGGATTGGGATACAAACGATGGTATCGTAGGAGATAATGTTAGAGGAATTGCTATAGATTCTCAAAATAATGTATGGATTGCAACAAGTACTGGCATTACACATATGTCTAGCATCCCTGTCTCAACATCTATTAAAAGCCATTTAAATGATTCTCAGATATCTGTTTTTCCCAACCCAGCTACATCGAGCGTTTATCTTGTTTTTGAGGAAAGCTCCATTCCTGAAAAGATTTCCCTATATAATATTATGGGAGAATTGCTTTCTGAAAGACTTGCTGAAGATCATCTGGAAATAAATGTTTCCAGCTTTGGCAGGGGTCTGTATTTATTAAGAACTTCAGACGGAAGAACTCAAAAGCTAATTCTACATTAAATTAGAGGACGTTCAAACAGTTGCAATTACCTTTAGCTCTATTGCAATGGGTGTAGGCAGGCAATTAATTTCCACTGTTGTTCTGCAGGGCTGGTTAGACTGGAAATATTCTCCATAAATCCTGTTATACGTTTTAAAATCGTCTTTCATGTTTGTGAGAAAAACGGTTACATCTACAATATTATCCCATGAAGAGCCGGAATCTTCCAGAATGTATCGTATGTTCTTAAATACAGAATGACATTGCTTTTCTATATCATAAGAATCAATGCTGCCGTCATCCTTGAGTGTTACACCAGGAATCTCCTTAGCACCTCGTTCTCTCGGACCTACACCTGACAAGAAAAGCAAACTTCCAACTCTTCGTGCGTGAGGATACAGCCCAACAGGTTCTGGGGCTTTTGAAGAGTGCAGGCCTTTTTTTGTCATCTTGTTATTATTTGCGATAAAATTAATGCTCTTTTATTCAAAAAACAAAGGATCTATGTTTTGGTCCAAATCCTTGTATTCAGGTCAAGTTCTTCAGCAATGCCTATGCATAGATCCAAATATTTATAGAATTCTTCAATAGGCTCTTTTTTTAAAAGGGATTTAAAATAGCTTACTTCAAACAGGTTTTTTCTCAGGGAAATGCCAATATACATTTTGGAATTAATAAACGAAACATGCATCTTGTTGCCCGTCTTGTTCTTGAAATCAATGATTCTCTGTAAGAGTTTGGGGCTTAAAATATACCTGGCCTCTACCTGATCACTAGAATAAACCACAAATTCTTTTTCAAATTCCACATTTTCCATCTTTACAAGATCGCCTTTAGATTTATTAAGCCCTTGCAAAGAGCTGCCAATAAACCCAAATATCCTTTCTGCCAGGTCTGGCTGGATAAAGGTTTCCCCTTTGAAGTTTTTATTAAAATCTGCAATGAAAAAGATTCCCTTAAAAATGGTATTCCAGGATGATTTCCCATCCTTGTCTTTTGTCTCATATTGTGTGTGAAGCTCAGAGAATTCTATCTGAGTAGCTCCAAGTTTTCCTATTACATGGTCATCTCCTTTATAGCGATCGTAGTCTTTGGTGAAAAGTTTGCTTTTTTTATAGTCTTTAGCAGCAATTTTGCCCTTTGGGTCATAACTAAGGGACTCTTCAATAAAACTGATTATTACACCAATCACATCGATTTTAAACCTTTTTTTAAGGCTGTTGTGTTTTTTGCGCGATAGGACAAACCCAATAATACCACCAAAAATTACAGGTATCTCTATAAAAAACAACAGTGCATTTACTTTAAACCCATCATC
>DTSC01000172.1 GCA_012965625.1 Flavobacteriales bacterium
CCGTGGTGCCCTTGCCATGAGTGATTCTGAATTAGATTTGAGGCAAAGACAACCTGATTGTTTAACTTTAAATCATGTATTTGATTTATCAATTGCCTATAATATTTCCCGCCTTCGTCGTCATTATGATTTCCAGTAATAACAAGTTTTACATTCTGGTCCTGCAGTTTATGAATTAATTCAATGGCCACTTCAATACCTTTTCTCTCCACTATTCTGGTAACTTGAAAGACAGGTATAGCACCATTGGTAAACCCAAGGTCCTTTAGCAAGGACCTATTCTCATCTGTTTTAAGGCCATAAGGTGTATCAAAATCCATAACATTGGGAACCACAAGTGATTCAATACCATACCTTTCCTTTAACCTTGTTTGTGCATGTAAATTAATAACAGCATGTTTTACGTTGGGGAGATTTAATGGGAAATATTTTTCTACCATTTCATTAATCTCATTATGCGGTGACTTATACCTATCACCTCTTTCCCAATGAAAATCATGATCATGTGTAAGCGTAGGCAAGCCACAACTTTCAACCGCTTTCCATATTCCTAATGCCATAGATAAGTGGGAGGGCAATG
Organism: Flavobacteriales bacterium; assembly: GCA_012965625.1. GTDB lineage: Bacteria > Bacteroidota > Bacteroidia > NORP154 > NORP154 > UWMA-0041. The sequence continues at coordinate 581 of DTSC01000172.1, forward strand.
CTGAAGCATTTTCTGATAGCAACACATCAATCTCTTTTTCATCAATCCATGACAGGATCCTATTAGAAATCTCATCAGAAACAGAATTTATCGCTTCTACTAGCTGAGATGGGTCCTTAACAGGATTAAAAAATGCCGCATCCTGCTCCCATTCACACTCAGTAGAAAAAAAAGATAAAACTGGGTAAAGGGTTTCATGCATTACATCCAGCTCCCTTTCTTCAAATTGGCCGGATAAGATAAAGACCTCATGGCCCATACGTTGAAAAACCTGTATCCATTTCTCCGTTTCCAATGCAACGCCATCAACGCCACCTATACGGCCTATGATTATTCCTATTTTCACAATATGTAATAATATTAACTTTTGTCAGTCCTGAAAAAACAAATATAACAACTATTAGCAGTACTTAAATCTAAATATACAGCAGAGAGAAATCTATATGGAAGGGAGCAGTTATTTTAATTGAAAGAAGTTCTGAAGTTGATAATATCTTAGTTTTTTTGTGGGCCATGTCCCATTAAAAGTATAAGGGGTGAAATTCCACTCCATGCACAGCATTAAATTCAATTGCTGGAAAAGGGATCTTAATAAACCCAAATGTTCTAAAAATTGTTTTTAATATTGGTGATTTCACTGGCAAACGATTAAGGTCAATATCCAGCGAAATTAAGTACTGGCGATACCGTTCAAATTCCGGAAGCACCTTATCATTAATCTTATCTGGATTCTCATTAGCTCCGATCATTCCATTGGCAGCATAACCAAAAGCTATATTCAACCAATCTGGAAATTTAGACTCTTCACTTATGAAGGATGCTATATTCGCTGATAACCAATATGATTGTCCGTTATAATCTTTTAGCAATTCTTCTGTAAGCCCATTTCCCAAAAGCTCAGGCCTGTATTGGGCATATTGTGTATCATGAAAGGAAAACTTGGCTAATACCCTCTGCTCCTCCCATAATAGTGTTTGACCAATTCCAAACATCCTTCCTCCAAAGTTAGCAACAACATCGCCGTACGATGCCCCCCAACCTGATGAAAATCCATCAAAAACCTCAACACTTAACAAAAACATGGTTCCAAAAGTGCCACTTAACCATATGGCCTTTTTCTCTCCAACCCCTGCCCACAGAAACATTCCTGTTTCCAGCTCATTAAGGTAATAAGCAGTAACAAAATGGCCAACTTTATCCATTTGCAACCATTCATCATGATCATTGAAAAAATGAAAATCTGATTTTGGATAATCTGCATACCATAAGGCCCCAAGTCCTATCATGGCACTGGAATAAAGGATCGTTTCTCCTGCTATAAGACCAATCAATTTGTTTTGATCCAAGCTAGAAGTAGAAGGAAGGAAATGAGAAGAATCCCGCTGTCCAAAAACTGTAGAATTAAAAAACAAGAAGACCGCTATAAAAGAATAGAAAAGAAATTGCCGGATGATAAGCATCAATTCATTAAAGTGTCATAACCCGCCTTTATTATTGCTAAGGCACCTTCTTTTGATTCTGATTCAGCATAAGTTCTTAGCACTGGCTCCGTTCCCGAAGGACGAATCATAAACCACTCATTTTCATTGAAAAAGTATTTATATCCATCCATATCATCCATCCGCTCAACCTTATAATCACCAAACGAATTATAACCTCCATCTATACACCTCTTGATAATAGCTTGTTTTTGTTCTTCTTTGAGATGAAGGTCAGAACGTTCAAAGGCAAATCGTCCGGTAATTTCATATACTTCATCTATCAACTCATTCAAAGTCTTTCCCGAATTTGCCATGAACTCCCAAATAGTCAATCCAACCCAAATTCCATCTCGCTCCGGAATATGTCCTTTAAGTGCAATACCTCCAGACTCCTCACCACCTACCAATACATCTTCATTAACCATTATCTCACAGATATGTTTAAATCCAATCTGCACAACCTCTAAAGGAAGGTTATAATGCTGACACATCTTTTTGATCTTCACTGTAGTTGAGAAAGCAGTACAGACTTTACCTTTCATACCTTTGTATTTACATAAATAATGAATCAGCAATAAAATAAGGTGATGAGAATCTATAAAATCACCGGATTCATTAAACATTCCCAACCGATCAGCATCACCATCCGTGGCTAGGCCGCATGTAATTTTTGGGTCTTCTGCGATAAATGCAGAAAACTCCTTTAAATTCTTCAAAATAGGCTCTGGAGGAACACCCATAAAAGAAGGGTTGTAATCGCAATGCAAAAAGGATATACCAGGCAAGAGCCTTTTAGCAATATCCTGTCCAGCCCCAAACATTGCATCATAGCCCAATCCAATTCCTGAATTCTTAATCTTTTCTATATCAAAATTAGAAACAACCTGGTCATAATACATTGTTTCCAAATCAACCATTTCAATTTTCCCCTTTCCTACCAATTCTTCAATCGAATCCTTATTAAGATCAATTGCGTTTTTCTCAGGGATCAATGTTTCAACTTCTTTAACATTTTCAGGAAATAATGGTCCACCATAGCTACCCTTAAGTTTAAAACCATTATAGGAGGGTGGATTATGGCTTGCGGTAATGACAATCCCTGCACTTGCATCCAATTTAACGTTTGCCAAAGAAATCATAGGAGTACTAACTGCACCTTTTGCTAGATATACCTTTACATTATTTGCAACCAATACCTTAGCAGCAGTTTCAGCAAACAACTCTCCAGCAAACCGGCAATCATGCCCTATTACAATTGATGGATTGTCAAAATTGTCCTTTAACCACAAGCCTGTAGCGTGAGAAACCCTGGCTACATTGTTTACAGTAAACTCCTGGCCAATAATTGCTCTCCAGCCATCCGTACCAAATTTAATATCACTCATATATCTATACTATTATAAATTGAATTAATACCCTTTACAAAGAGGGGCAAAAATAAGATTTTAATTCCAAATTCTTCTCCGGTTAAGTTCTCTTTGAAATTTAGATGCATTGATCCGATGCTGGGAATATGTTTTTGCAAAATTATGATATCCAGAGAAATCTTCCTTTGCACAGAAGAAAAGATACTTATGTTTCTTATAGTTTAATACCGCATCCAAAGATTTTATAGTAGGAATACAAATAGGTCCTGGTGGCAACCCCCTGGTCTTATAGGTATTATAAGGAGATTCAATAGTTTTATGTACATCCAAAACTCTGGTAATCTCAAAATCACCCAAGGCAAATATTAAGGTTGGATCGGCTTCAAGACGCATACCCTTATTCAGCCGATTCATGTATACGCCCGCAATTATAGGTTTCTCATCATTTTTGATTGTTTCCTGCTCAACTATTGAGGCCAGAATTGAAACCTCCAATTCACTAAGGCCTATTTTATGTGCCCTGTCAAGTCTTTTCTTAGTCCAAAAACGATTGTTCTCTTTTGCAATCCTTTCAATGAACTGTTCAGCAGAGGTATTCCATAAGAACTCATAAGTATTAGGAATAAATAGACTCATCCAGGTTTCATTCGTCACACTATATTTTGCCAAGAATGATTTATCATTTAACAAGTTGGAAATAGCAATAGAATCGGCTTCCAGTTGTCTCGAAACTCTTGAAGCAATTATATTCCTTGATCTTGTTGGGTTTATCAATACCTTCACAGGGCTCTGAGCACCGGATCTAAAAAGATTGACAAGCTTGTTGTTGCTCATATTGTCCTTTAATTTATACTTGCCTGGATGAATATTATTTCTGAGATTCTTTTTCTCTGCAACCCAAAGAAATGAAGCCGTATTCTTTAAATACTCTTTTTCGCCTAAAAGGTTTGTAAGGTCATCAAAGGAAGAACCTGTGGATATACAGAAATATGCTGACTCAACTCCATGAAGTGAAACATTTGGGCTAAAAATAGTTTGATGTATTTTATAAACCCAGTACCCTCCACCAATAAGAAGAATCAAGAATAATAAAATTAAAATCTTACCAAAAAAGGCTTTCCCCTTCTTGCCAGCCATTACGTGGGTTTGATCATTTGAAAAAGATGTTCATCGGACCATCCATCCTTATTTCTTATCCAGTCCTTTTTTTCGCAGACTTTTACAAATCCAATTTTTTCAAAAAAGCGAATACTGGAATGATTATCTGAGGGAATATTACAATACAATTGGTGAAGTAATAAAGTATCAAAACTATAATCAATCAATAATTTTAAAGCTTCTGATGCATAGCCTTTCTTCCGATCTGACTCTTCTGCTATTAGTATACCTATTCCGGCACGTTGATTCCGCATATCAAAATCAAATAAATCAATGCACCCAATTGATTTCTTATCATCAATTTTGCATATAATCAACCGTAGCTGTTTGTCAGAATAAATATCTCTTTCATAAGTTATAAATTGTTCTATATTTTCTCTTGAAAATGGAACAAGTGTATTGGACACTTTCCAAATTGCAGTATTGTTTTCCCAACGATAAAGCAAATCAACATCTGTGCTTTCCAAAGCACGCAACATAATATTTTCTCCTGATAGTGCCATGTTATTTTATCTGTTTAAATTGAATATCTTCTATCATATCATTTATCTCCGCAATACCATAGGTTTTTAATGAATAGCCATCACAAATTAAGTCTTCATCCATATTCATTGAATACGATTCCTTAATCAACAAATTTCTTTCCAAAACTGGTAGCAGATCAAATATAAATTCAACCTTACTAAGATCTAAATTATAAGCCACTTTACAAAACTCCTTTATAGGAAAAAGGCAAGTCACCTCTCCTAATTCAAGTGGGATGCAAGTTCGTATAAGATGATTAATCAATTTAGAATAATCTTCTATGAAATTGGTTGGTGGAACCAACTCAACGAATAAAGCTTTAATCTCTCTGGCCCTAATAAGCCGGATAAGCTCTTGGAGTTTCTTATCAGTTTTAAAACCATTTACAGATAAAGAATAAGCAAAGCCATTAAATATTATTAACAGATGGGGGGGAGTATGAGTAGCATTTAAGATTGAAATATAAATGCCCTGATCATTAATTCTTAGATCAAAGGTATCATGCTGTACTGAAACCACATTATGTAATACAAAATTAGACATTAATTTCCCCATTAAATACCAAGTCGGCAGGACCTGATAAGCAAATATCTGAAAATGCACCATTGCCAATGGGATTAAAACTCACCTTTGTCTCACCACCTTTTGTCCTGATTAAGCACTCATTCCCATCTGGAATCTTTTCCGATAAAAAAGCAAATAGGGCAGCTGCTACCATCCCAGTTCCACAAGACAAAGTTTCAGCCTCTACACCCCTCTCATACGTCCTCATCTCTATTATTCCATTTTTATAATTCAAGAAATTAACATTAGTTCCGATTTCAGAAAATTGCTTATTGTATCTTATTTCTCTTGCTCTTTCAATTATGTTCAAATTATCAAGGTCTGAATACCAAAGAAGGTAATGCGGTGATCCTGTATTCATATAGGCATTCTCTTTTGATAACTCTATGTTAGCTACATCGTTCATAGAAAGACGAACATCATTCCCTGCAATAGTGGCAGTGTGGACTCCATCAATAGCCGTAAACTCTGCCTTACTATTAATAATATTTTGTTTTTGTGCGTAATGCACAATGCATCGGCCACCATTACCACACATGGAACTTTGATTTCCATCTGAATTAAAATGAACCATTCTAAAGTCTGCCGCCTCGTCGTTCTCCAATAAAATCAGGCCATCAGCACCAATTCCAAAATTTCTATTACAAAGGTTTGATATCATTACTGAATCCCCTTTAGGAAATTCCAATGCTCTATTGTCAATAATAATAAAGTCATTCCCTGTTCCCTGATATTTGTCGAAATGAACTTTCATGAAGTGCTGCCTTTAATTCTCGCTATTAAAATATTACAAATTTATGATTTGTTAATTAATGTTAAAATGCCTTAATATAAGTAATTATTGCGCGGATACAACGTTTCAATAGTAAAACTTACGACAAATTCAGGTACAGTTCTTGATAATGAATTATAAACTAATAATACAAAAATGAAAAGAATCGCAGGATTATTTATCACAGCTACTATAGCAAGTTTCACTACTATAGCAATATATAAAACGTTTGATAATTACAAGCAAAGTGATGGGTTAATTATAAATGACACTAGATCTGAGCCAAAAAATATATTTCATTACGCCAATCTACCACTAGGCCCAGAGACTTCCGTTGACTTTACTATTGCTTCCCAAAAAACTGTCAATGCTGTAGTACATGTAAAAACTGTATATGAAGGTCAAACAAAAACGTATATTGATCCATTCTATGAGTATTTATGGGGTGGGGGAAATTCAAAATACCATCAATACAAAGATCCGGACCGGCATGGTAGTGGATCAGGAGTAATAATCTCTGCTGATGGTTATATTGCAACAAACAATCATGTAATTAAGGGCGCAGATAATATTGAGGTAACACTGAATAACAAAAGAACCTACTCCGCAAAAATCATTGGGGTTGATCCCTCTACAGATATCGCCTTAATAAAAATTGAGGAAACGGACCTTCCAAGCATTAGGTTTGGAAATTCTGATGAAGTGAAAGTTGGCGAATGGGTTCTTGCTGTTGGAAATCCATATAACTTAACCTCAACAGTAACAGCTGGTATAGTTAGTGCCAAAGGCAGGAACATTGATATTCTTAGAGACAAATTTAAAATTGAATCCTTTATCCAGACTGATGCAGCTGTAAACCCCGGCAACAGCGGTGGTGCATTGGTAAATACCATCGGAGATTTAATAGGAATTAATTCAGCCATCGCTTCACCTACTGGCTCATATTCTGGATATTCATTTGCTATTCCCGTAAACATGGTAAGAAAAGTAGTAAAGGACCTACAAGAGTTTGGAGAAGTTCAAAGGGCCTTTATCGGAGTAACAATTCAAAATGTAGATGAACAAATGGCTGATGAATTGGGATTAAAAGAAGTTAGTGGCGTCTTCATAAATGGAATTGTTGATAATGGCGAGGCTAAACAAAAAGGAGTACGAAAAGGCGATATAATTAAAAAAATAAATCAAGTTGAAGTAATAAATGTACCAGAATTGCAAGAGCAAATTGGGAAATATCGTCCTGGAGACAAAATTCTCATAACAATAATGAGGGATGGTGAAAAAATATCATTACCCATTGTCTTAAAGAACCGATTTGGAAACACAAATATTGTTAAAGAAAGAGTTTCTAGCCTGGTTTTACATGGCGCAACATTTGAACCAATTAATAAAGGACAAATGAAAGAACTCAATACTGCACATGGGGTTCAAATCACCAAATTAGGGCCAGGTAAACTAAAAAAAGCGGGAATTAAAGAAGGGTTTGTAATAACCAGAATCGACAGGAGAAATATAGAAAATACAGATGAAGTTGCTACAGCTTTAAACTACAAAAAGGGTGGCGTTTTAATAGAGGGAATATATCCAGATGGGATAAGAGCATATTATGGATTCGGTATTTAATAAGCCGAAAAAAGAAAAATTCAAATTAATGCGCCTTATATTGGCTCAATCCTTTGGGAGGTCTAAAAATTAATTACATTTGTGGAACATTATCGCATAGATTGCGTAATTAAAAACAAGCCGGTTTTTTGTTCTAAATTTAATTTTGACCGAATAAAAAAAATTGCAATACTTGCAATGTTTTTTACTAGCATCCCATAATTAGGGTAGTCTAATTTATCAATATGAGACAATTAAAGATCACCAAATCAATAACCAATAGAGAAAGTGCCTCATTAGATAAGTACTTACAAGAAATAGGAAGAGAAGATTTAATTACAGCAGAACAAGAGGTTATACTCGCAAAGAAAATTAAGGAAGGAGACCAAGATGCCTTGGAGAAATTAACTAAGGCCAACCTTAGATTTGTGGTCTCGGTTGCTAAACAATATCAAAACCAAGGATTGACCCTGCCTGACCTTATCAATGAAGGAAATCTGGGACTGATTAAAGCAGGTCAAAGGTTTGATGAAACCAGAGGATTCAAATTTATTTCATATGCCGTGTGGTGGATCCGTCAATCAATTCTACAGGCTTTAGCTGAGCAGTCTAGGATTGTTAGGCTGCCTTTAAACCAAGTCGGATCATTAAATAAAATCAACAAGGCATTCTCAAGACTGGAACAGACGCACGAAAGGGAACCTTCACCTGATGAACTCGCAAGAGAATTAGATGTATCGGAAGATAAAGTTAGAGACACCATTAAAATTTCTGGCAGGCATGTGTCTATGGATGCTCCCTTTGTAACGGGTGAAGAAAACAGCCTTATTGATGTCTTGGAAAATCAGGACTCGCCTAATGCTGACAATACCTTGCTAACCGAATCTCTTAGAAAGGAAATTGAAAGATCCCTTTCTACATTGACTGATAAGGAAAGAGATGTTGTAAAATATTTTTTTGGGATTGGCATGACGCATGGATTGACACTTGAAGAAATTGGGTCAAAATTTGACCTTACAAGAGAAAGGGTGAGGCAAATCAAAGAAAAAGCAATCAGAAGGCTTCGACATACTTCACGAAGCAAGTTACTCAAGTCATATTTGGGCTAACAAAATGATCTTTAAGAAGATTAATCAAGATAATTTTAGTATTGTTTTAATAAACAAACTTGCATAATTCAATTAGTTAATGTGGGATTTAGATATTTAGCAAACAATGGAACCAAAAGTTAATAAATCAAACATCACAAAAGAACAAACTAAAGTGAATGCGCATCAAGAAAAAAATGGTTATGAAAGCCAATTATCTGATTGGATAAATAGAGAAAGGTCTGCTCTTGCACTGGTTAAGCTAACAGGGCAGCTATGGTACGACAAATCTGTTGAGCTTGTTATTTTTAGAAGGCCATTGTTTGACCGGAGGGCAAGTCAGATTTTAAATTTCCATGAGTACGCCAGGAATGTGGTTAAAAACCCTATTGATATCCATCATACAACCTTATTGGCTGAAGAGCTGACCAAAATGGATCTGGCTCCTTCAAGGATAGACATTGGCAGGCTGGCCTCTGAATGGTTGGCAGAGAAGGATGATTTTGATAATAATGCAAGGTCTTTCTTAAACAAGAAAGTAGTACATATTTTAGAGGCTGACAATGACTACTTAAAGCCAAGGGATGTAGCACTATTTGGGTTTGGCCGGGTTGGAAGGCTTATTGCGAGAGAGATCATTGCACAAGCTGCTAAAGGCCAACAGTTAAGGCTCAGGGCTATTATTACCCGTACGAATACAGATAAAGATATTATTAAAAGGGCAGAATTGTTAAGGGTAGATTCTGTTCATGGGTTTTTTCCAGGCACTGTAATTGAAGACCTTGAAAACAAGGCTATTATCGTAAATGGCCATAAGATTAAGATGATTGAATGCAGTGAGATTGGCAATCTCGATTTAGAAAAACATGGAATCAATGATTCATTGCTAATTGACAACACGGGTATTGTGCGAACAAGAGAAACGCTAGGAATGCACATCAAATCTAAAGGCGTTAGTAAAGTGCTTCTTACTGCTCCTGGGAAAGACGACATTCCCAATATTGTACATGGTGTAAATCATGATAAATTTGATATTGAGAAGGAAGACCTTTTCTCTGCTGCTTCATGTACTACAAATGCAATCATCCCAATTTTGCAAGTAATAGAAAATAGTCTTGGAATAGAAAATGGCCATATTGAAACAATACATGCTTATACCAACGACCAAAACCTACTGGACAATTATCACAAAAAATACAGAAGGGGGAGGTCAGCTGCATTAAATATGGTAATTACTGAAACAGGTGCAGCAAAAGCAGTAGTTAAGATCATACCAAAGCTCAAAGGAAAACTTACCGCCAGTGCCGTAAGGGTTCCCACACCAAATGTATCCTTAGCTGTCCTGAAGCTTAGAGTTAAAAAAAAGACAAACATTGAAGATGTAAATAGAATAATGAAAGATGCAGCAATGAAAGGGAACTTGGTTGAACAAATTCAATACTCCTATTCCAATGAAACTGTATCTTCCGATATTGTAGGAAATTCATGTGCAACTGTATTTGATAGCCCCGCCACTATTGTTGGAAACAGTAAGAAGGACATCGTTCTCTATGCATGGTATGATAATGAGTATGGGTATTCCTGTCAGGTTGTTAGGCTTGCTAAGTATATTACCAATGTAGTCCGATATAAATACTACTAGTATTTATGTCAAAACAAATAATCCCTTCAATTGGCATATTCTACTGATAATTCATCCCGCATAATAAGAAAGAGAGAGCATACTGAACAGATGTTCAACAATATTGCAAGAAGGTATGACTTTCTCAATCATATCCTCTCTGCAGGTATTGACATCAAATGGAGAAAAAAAGCGATTGCATTGCTAAAGGATGACAATCCCAAACATATTCTGGATATTGCGACAGGTACCGGTGATTTGGCAATAGAAGCATTAACCTTAAAACCTGAAAAGGTAATAGGTGTGGATATTGCAGAAAACATGCTTAAGATCGGCCGAAAAAAGATCCAAGACAAGAACCTGGAAGGCCTAATAGAATTCAAGCAAGCTGATGCTTGCTCTCTTCCTTTTGGAGACAACACTTTTGATGCGGTAATCGTAGCATTTGGCGTAAGGAACTTTGAGGATTTAACTAAAGGTTTAAAAGAAATGAACCGGGTATTAAAGCCTGAAGGAAAGGTTATTATTCTTGAGTTCTCCAATCCAAAAAAGTTCCCAATTAAACAAGTATACAGTTTCTACTTTAATGGAATCCTTCCGGCAATAGGAAAATTAGTTTCCAGCCATGATTCTGCCTATACTTACCTGCCAGATTCAGTGAAAGCGTTTCCAGATGGCATGCATTTCACGAAAAATATGGAAGAAACTGGGTATACGGAAATAAAAACAAGGAAGCTAACACTTGGTATTGCAAGTATTTATACTGGCATCAAGCAAACTGCCATCTGACAACAATCAATGAACTGCCAAAGCGAATTTGTTTCCAAGTTCATATCTTTACCCAAACTAGTTTTCTTCAATTGAGGTCATTTTTGTCAATATTGATAATAAGTGTGAGCTCTATTCTGTTAGGTCATGATTGTTTTGCCCAAAAACTCAAACCTGAAAATTTGAGGAAATATGACAGGCAGTGGATTCATTTTGGTTTTCTATTGGGTATCAATCATGCTGATTTCATCGTTAGCCCTAATGATTTTGATTCAACCGTTTATGTAGTTGAAGCTAATGGGGATAATGGATTCACGCTTGGCATTGTATCTAACTTAAGGCTAGGCCTCTATTTCGACCTCCGGTTTATCCCAGCACTTTCTTTTTCGCAGAGATCACTTGAATATACTTTGCTGGATAATAATAAGATCGTAACCAAGATTAAAAAAATTGAATCTACCTTTTTGGAATTTCCCCTAGACCTGAAATATAAATCGGTGAGAATCAACAATGGAAGGGCTTTTGTTCTAGGTGGATTACGTTACAGCCTTGACCTGGCTTCACAGAAAAATGTAGAAAAGGAGG
>DTSC01000173.1 GCA_012965625.1 Flavobacteriales bacterium
ATAATTTTCTCATAGCTTTAGGGATTCTCACAAATATACGGAAATTAAGGACAAAGGTCTTGCCATAGATGGTTTAATCCACTAAAAAACCGGTCCCTATAAAGAGACCGGTTTCTACAGAGTACCCGGGATGGGACTTGAACCCATACGACCGCAATGGTCACAGGATTTTAAGTCCTGCGTGTCTACCAATTCCACCACCCGGGCAACAAGAAGATAAAAACCCTCTCCAAAGGGAAAGGGCTTTTAATCTGAGCGGGAGACGGGATTCGAACCCGCGACCCCGACCTTGGCAAGGTCGTGCTCTACCAGCTGAGCTACTCTCGCTTATTTAAGTCTTTTAATTTCTTAGACCTGCTGCAAAGTTAATCAAACAATTTTATCAATTAAAACCCTTTATCGCTCAAAATAAAGCGCACTACTTTTATCTAAAACCCAAGAAATGTTAGATAACAAAACTCCAAGAGAAAAGGAAGTTAAGCCTTATGGCACCACTAAAACGCTTGCTTATCAGCGTATTTTTACTTCCGTTCTTCTGTTTTTCGCATAGCCCGCAAGACTGTTGTTCGGAGCAATAGGCTTTGTTTCACCATGTCCCTTAACGACCATTCTATCGGCGCCAATACCTTTGTTTTTAAAGTAAGAAGCCACAGAATTAGCTCGCCTTACCGAGAGGTTTTGGTTATAGTCTGCCTCTCCCTGGTCATCACAATGTCCGTTAATTTCGACCTTGGTATTGCTATTGCCCTTTAAGATCTTAACGAACTTATCCAGATCATTGTTAGCGCCTGCAGGTAAAGAAGCATTGTTAAATTCAAACATTATGTTTTGTGACGTAACCGGCACAACTGGCTTTGATATTGGCTTAGGCTTTGGTACTGGCTTTGGCTCAGGTTCTGGCTCAGGTTCTGGCTCAGGTTCTGGCTCAGGTTCTGGCTCAGGTTCTGGCTCTGGCTCAGGTTCTGGCTCAGGTTCTGGTTCTGGTTCTGGTTCTGGTTCTGGCTCAGGTGGTTTTGAGGCGAGCACTTCTTTTAAATTTTCATCAATGTGTTTTTGTATAATATCGGTCGAGCCAATCTGAGGATTCACCTTTGCTGAGAGCTCAAAATCATCCTCTGCCTCAACATATGTTGACAGGCTTGTTAGATCTATAATTTCTTTATGTGTAACCTTTCCCCTAACCTTATATTCAATTGTATAGGAGCTTCCTGATGCCAGTGCAACCAGGTAATGTCCGGTAGCTGAATTAGATTTGAATGTGCCATAAGTTTCATTGCTTGTTGTGTTTGTAACAAAAATTTCTGCTTCAACAAATCTGTTGCTGTTTTTAAGTGCCCCTTTAATTAAAGCAAGGGCTGGTTGATCTCCAAGGATACCTGGCTCTACCTGGTAAACATCCTGCCTTCCTTTTCCTCCTTTTTTTGTGGAAGAGAAATACGCCCGTTTACCATTTGGTGTTACGGAATAATATAGATCATCATTCGTAGTATTCACTGGAGGGCCAATATTAGCCGCTTTTTGCCATTTATCATCTCCATACTTTGAAGAGAAGACATCATATCCGCCCATGCTATTATGTCCTTTGGAACTAAAGAATAATAGATCACCAGTGGCATGTATATAGGGAGAGTTTTCATCATACTGGGTATTTACGCCTTCACCAATATTTTCAACTTCTCCCCATACATTTCCTGCTGCAAGGGTAGCTTTGTAGATGTCCTTTCCTCCAAGACCACCTGGGCGATCTGAGGAGAAATACATAGTCTTTCCATCTGCCGCAAGGCTTGCATGCCCTTCCCAGCTACCAGTGTTTATTCCTTCTATCCTTACTGGAGGTTCCCATAATTTCCTCTTTAAGTGCGACTCATAGATATCACCGCCTTTTGACTCCTTATATAAATACAAAATATGTCCATCAGGGGAAATGCCAATGACCTTTTCTCGTTCAATAGAATTTATTCTCACGCCAAGATTGTCTGCCTCCATCCACTTATCTCCATTTTTATGGGTGATATAGATGTCCTCATAATATTCTCCTTCTGGGTCTGGCTCTGCATACACGTTTCTCATTCCACCAGTGCATCCCTTGCCCTTAAAGGTATATAGCATGGTTGTTTCATCATAAGATACCATAGGCGCATATTCAGCAAACTCTGTGTTTACTGGCCCCCCAAGATTTATTAGATTGTATTGGCTGGACTTGTTATTAGCCATAATTACCTTTCCGTTTTCACAATGCTCAATAAGATGCGGAATCTCTTCTTTGCTGGCAGCTGAAGTTTCCTTTGCTTCCAGGGCTTTCTTAAAATATGCTATTGCCTCATCAAATTTATAATTAACCAAAGAAGCATAACCGAGATAATATTGAATATCTTCTGCTTCAGGACTTAGTTTGAAAGCTTCTTCAAAATAAGGAATTGCCTTTTCTTGTTGGTCGTGCATAGCCAAATAGCAGATTCCAGTATAAAGCTTATATTCGGTGATTCCAGGGTATCTGGTATCCAGCTTTAAATAAATTGGAAGAGCACGATCATATTCTAAGGAACCCATGAACCAGTGGGCATCTTCAAGAAGTATTGCTTCTCCACCGCCCATAACATGTTTGGTTTCAAAAGATTTTGTTTCCTGAGAGAACCCTGTTATTGTTATACAAAGAATTAAAATAAGAACTGCGAGAATTTTACTTAATGGGGGAGATAGATTATTCATTTTTATTGTCTCAAGATGATTCAAACCTAAACTATTTATTTATAAAAACAAATCTATAAAAAATATACTATTAAAATAACTAAGTTCCTGATTGTTTCAATTCCCAGCTATCTTTTTTAATTCTGCCAGCTTCAACAAGGCTTCCACAGGTGTAAGGGTATTAATGTCAGTATTGGTAAGGAGGTTCTTGATTTCCTCAAGGTTTGGGTCGTTCATGGAGAAAAAGCTTAGCTGAAAATCTTTTTCCTCTTTTTTTGTTTTTTTAGTGGGTTTGCTGTTTTTGTTTTGTTTTCCAGGATTAGAATGAGTCTGTTCTAGTAAAGTCATTATTTCTCCAGCTCTTAATACGACAGCCTCTGGCATTCCAGCCATTTTAGCCACATGAATTCCAAAGCTGTGCTCACTTCCGCCCTTCTCAAGTTTCCTGAGGAAAATAACTTTGTTTGCTACTTCTTTTACCGACACATTATAGTTCTTTATTCTATTATAAGACTTGGCCATTTCATTCATTTCATGATAGTGAGTTGCGAACATGGTTTTAGCCTTATACTTTGGGTGGTCATGCAAGAACTCTGAAATAGCCCAAGCAATAGAGATTCCATCATAAGTGCTTGTGCCCCTGCCAATCTCATCGAGGAGGACCAGGCTGTTTTCCGATAAATTATTGAGAAGGGCGGAAGTGAGCACAGCTTTGG
>DTSC01000174.1 GCA_012965625.1 Flavobacteriales bacterium
TGAATTCACTACAGAGATTGTAAGAGTTATGGAGAAGGGTTTTATAATGGTAATACTGGCTGTTGTATCACATCCATTTGCATCTGTTATAGTTACCGAATAGGTGCCAATAGCTAGATTTGCTATATCTTCTGTTGTTGAACTGTTAGACCATAAATAGGTAAATGGTGCCAGGCCTCCTGAGACAGTAAGGTCAGCAGCACCATCTGAACCAAGATTGCAACTTACATCTGTTCCAATAATTGTTGCCAATATTGGTGTTGGCTCATCAATTGTGATTGTATCTGTTGTTATACAAGCCAGGCTGTCTGTTATGGTAACTGTATAAAATCCAGCACATAATCCCGTTGCTGTTGCTGTAGTTTGAGTGGGTGATGAGTTCCAGGAGTATGTGTATTGCACAGTTCCTCCAGATACAGAAACAGTAGCATTTCCATCACAAGCACCATTGCAGCTTGGATTGGTACTGTTAGTTATTGAAGCAATTAAAAGAACAGGCTCACTTATTATCACTGATGCTGAGGCTATACAACCATTTGAATCTGTTACGGTTGCAGTATAGGTTCCTGCAGACAACCCTGTAGCAATAGAGTCAGTTTGGATAGGCGAGGTATTCCACGAAAAAGTATATGGGAGAGTACCACCGGAAAGAGAAACTGTTGCTGAACCATCACTTCCTCCATTACATGACACATCTGAACTATCTGAAATTGTTGCAACGGGTGCACCTAAATCATTTACAGAAACAGGCGTTGTTGCAATACATCCGTTTGAATCCGTAACTGTTACTGTATACCCACCGGCTAAAATAGCAGTAGCGCAATTGTTAGTTTGGGCGCCGGGGTCATCCCATAGATATGTAAAAGGCGGAGTTCCGCCAACAATGGTAACACATGCTGTACCATCTGGGTTTCCACAGGTAGCCGGGGTAGATGAACCTGTCAAAACAATTGCAGATGGCTCGTTGATAGTATAGCTAAGAATGGTGTCACATCCTACTGCATCCGTTACGGTAACATTATAAGTGCCGGCACACAATCCTGTTGCAGTGGAATCTGTTTGAAATAATGGATCATCCCAATTATATATATATGGGGAAGTACCCCCAGAAGGAATTATGGTAGCTGTACCATCACAAATGCCATTACACGATGCGTCAGTACCAGTAATATTAGCTATTAAAGGTGGTGGCATGAGCAGTGAAACTGTATCACTGTCAGAACAACCATTTGCGTCGGTAACTATTAGCATGAATGTTCCTAAACAGAGTCCAGATGCGGTAGTACTTGTTTGAGTCCCAGGGTCATTCCATAAATAGGTGTAAGGAGCATTGCCTCCTGATATAGAGGAGGTGATGCTACCATCACAACCTCCACTGCAGGATGGATTGTTAGGTGTTAGAGTTATTAAAATAGCCGGTGGTTCATTAATATTTACCGTACCGGTAATTGTACAACCTGCAGAATCTATAACAGTAACATCATAAGTTCCTGCACATATACCTTGTTGGTCCTGTGCTGTTTCAAAGTTAGACCAGTTATATGTATAGGGCGGAGTTCCTGTCAATACGGTAAGGTCAATTGCCCCATCGCATAATCCTGCACAAGAAAGGTCAGTAGGGATTAAGGATATAGTTGGGTCAGGGTAAACTGTTATGATTTGCACCATGGTGTCAATACACGGGCCATCTGAAACTACCTGGGTTACAGTAAAGATTCCTGCTGAGCCATATATGTGAGTAGGGTTGGCATCAGCAATTGTTGTTCCAGTAAGTGTAGCGCCATCCCCAAAATCCCAAAAGAAAGTTGGACAATTTAATCCGCAAAATCCTGCAATTGTACCAAGGTTTGTAAAGACAAAGGAATTGCCATTGAGACATTGGTCGCCATTATAAGAGAATCCGGCTTTTATGTCAGTGCCGAAGTTAATTGCTACCGAACCAGTATCCTGGCATCCATTTACGTCTGTTACAGTAACTGAATAGGTGCCAGCACATAAGCCACTTATTGTTTGAGTATTTCCTCCATTACTCCAATTGTAATTTGCTATTGGAGCTCCACCACTTGTTGAAACTGTAGCAGTTCCATTACAAGCTCCCGAACAGCTTTCATCAACACCTGCTAATGTAGCTATAGGTGGATCCAGAACCTGTATCACTAAAATTGCTGTATCTGCACAACCGCTACCATCGACGATTACCTGGATTACGGTATATATACCAGTAGATGAATAAGTATGTGTGGGATTAGCAGCAGCAGCATCTGTACCAGTGATTGTATTCCCATCTCCAAAACTCCACCAGAAGGTGGGGCAATTTGGACCACAACTGCCCGGAGCATCACCTGTATTTGTAAATAAATAATTATTTACAAGTAAGCATTGATTCCCATTATAAGTAAATCCCCCAACCACATCGACGATTGGATTAAGGGTCACACTCGATACTGTTACGCATCCTATATTGTCAGTTACTGTAACTGAATAGGTGCCTGCACAAAGATCAATTATGTCCTCTGTACTCGCTCCGTTGGACCAATAATAAGTAAGGGGTGCCGTTCCGCCTAATACAGTTAGATTGACAGCGCCGTCACATCCATCGGTGCAACTTTCCTCTGTGCCAAAGACGGAGGCAACAGGATCTGATATAATTACCTCCTGGGTATACGTTGCGATACAGGATCCGTCATCCACGGTCTGTGTTACGGTATAAACTCCTGCAGATAAGTATGTATGGGAAGGATTGGCAGCCGATGCATTTGTGCCGCTTGTTCCGGTAGCATCACCAAAATCCCATGTATAAGTAGGGCAATTCGATCCACAACTGCCGGGAGCATCACCAGTATTTGTAAAACTGATATTGTTACTGCTTAAGCACTGCGAGCCAGTGTATGTAAATCCCGCTAATGGCGACTGAACCGTAACTGTTACTGTGGTATCTCCAGTGGCACATCCCATTAGCCCAGTCACCGTATAAGTAGTTGTAACGGTAGGGCTTGCAATAACGCTTGTACCAGTGGTGGCACTAAGACCTGTTGATGGAGACCACGTGTATGTATCCGCACCGTTTGCAGTAAGTGTCACTGATTCACCTAAACAAATTGTAGGATTGGGTGGGATCACGGATATTGTCAAAACTTCCGGAGAGCAACTTACCGAAGCAGTACCGGAAAATTCGATTGGAACGTTGGTTATAATAGAGCTCCAGTTCGAAAACACTAAGAAAAACTTATCTCCGCAATTAACAGTAAGAGGAGGTTCATAATTTGAAATATCCCCACCAATTGGCACAGTGGCCGCAAGACCCGTACCTCCAAAATTGACACCATTCCAATTACATCTTACAGGTGCTACAATATTGGCTGGAATGTCTGCGCAGCCGGTAGCGCTCCATGGATACATGATCCAATCATAAAAACCATTTTGCGTTCCATTGCCACCCATTGTAAATTCGAGTAACCCAGGATTATCAATTGTGATAATCATCCATGTACTATTTCTTTCAGGATCTGGAATTGCCCGTAAACAGCCCCAGTTTCCGCTTCCTCCCGGGTTAGCGTTGTTTGGATTTCCCAAGGATCCCAATGGTGGTATTTCCATTACTAAGCCATAGCCATCCGGCTGAATTTGAAAATCTAGATTTGTGCAAATATCCACAGCATCCGAACAATCACTCGCAGAAATAGGAGGACAGGCGGGACAACAAGGGCCACCGCAGTCAACACCAGTTTCATTACAGTCCTGGATGCCATTCCCGCAATCAGGACATCCCAGTCCTCCGCAGCAGTCCAAGGGCAGCGTAAAGGTTGTAGTTTCATCGCAGCCAAATGTGCCTCCTGTAACGATATTGGTAAGGCCGCCGCAGATGTTAACTTCATAAGCACCATTGCCAAATCCGCAGCATAAACCATCACTGGCTGCATCGCTAATAATAAATTCAAGATTATTTCCTGCCGGAAAGCATAAGTTCCAAGTGTACGTTGTGTTAGGCAATAAACCATTGGTGTTAAGCCCACCGGTACAATCACCAAAAGGTGCGATACCGCATCCTGGCAATCCTGTTGTGAGGTCATTTATTATCCAGCTCACCTCGTCCGGAAAGTTATCGGTGGTTATGCGCACTTCTATCTCTATATCACCTACAGCGCAGGGAGGATTAACACACTGTGCATAAGAAATATCAATCAATGAAAATAAGGCCACCAAGAGCAATAGCGATTGCCCCAAGAATTTTCTCATTATCAGATTATTAATTTTCATGTGCACTTTAATATATAATTAAGCATTTTCTACAGCTCATCCTTAAGTTTTTTAATGGCTTCATCGTATTTTTTTGTAGATAAACCTCGTTCAATGGCTTGCTCTCTTATTTTCTCATATTGTCTTATTTTTTCTTCACTTGAGAGATCACGTCTTTTACTCTCAATTTTCGAGGTCTGTGGACTTTTCACTGTCGAACAGGCTTTACCAGATTCTTGTAATGTTGGCCCCTGCTTTGTTTTTTCTGGTTTCGGAGCCATATCAATTAGTTGTTCCGAGTAATCCCTTGTTTTGAATCCGACAGATTCAAAAAGACCTACAATATATTTTTCGTCAATATTCGACCCTGTCATTGTAATTACACCGCAAAGAGATGTGTAATAGCTAGTTCTTGCGCGAAGAATACCTGGTTGCTGAACCATCAAGGCTTCAGTTTTTCTGGCGTCTTCGATCGATTTCAATCCTTCAATGGTGAACACAATGCGCTTTTCTTCTTTGCTTTCAACGGAAGCAACAGTCTGACTATAAACTTGCTGACCACCCCAACCGGGCAAAAGGAAAAGGAGAGTTAGAAGTATCATTGTCGGTATTGTAGCGTTTCTCATATCTCTTAGTTGTTTATTATTTCAGGCCCACCGGTTGCGGTACAGCCATTGGCATCGGTAACCGTTACTGAATAAGATCCATCACACAATTTGGTTTGGAACTGCTCTGAGAACCCATTGGACCAAATCACAGTATAAGGTGGCGTACCTCCTGCGGGAAATACTCTTACAACCCCTGCACAAGGGCATGGACAGGTGGTAACCGAACTTGTTGTCGGTGCAGTGAGGGGTGGTGGCTGGGTGATGGTTACGGAAACGATGACATTACAGTTATTTTCGTCTGTTACTGTAACCGAGTGATTACCCGCACACAATCCTGTGGCTGTTGAGGTAGTTTGCCCATTACTCCATAAATATGTATAAGCACCGGTTCCTCCTACATTTGCAACGGTGGCGTTGCCGTCACAGATACTGTTACAACTTACCATGACACTATCTGTGATGGAACCGTTTAAAGCAGGTGGCTCAGTAATTGAAAGGGAAACATTTGAAACACATCCATTGTCATCAGTAACTTTGACAGAATAATCGCCGGCGCAGAGGGAAGTGGCTACAACTGTCGTTTGATTCAATGCATCACTCCACAGATAGGTAAGTGGAGCCGTACCACCAGATACTGATGAGGTGGCATTACCGTCACAAGCCCCATAACAAGTTACGTTAGATGAGGAGGCGATACTTATAACCGGCCCTCCTGTTGCTCCGATATTTATGGTAGCGATGACCGAACATCCGTCCGCATCAGTTACCATAACAGTAACTCCTCCTGCGGGAAGTCCCACGGCGGCATCAGTAGTTTGACTCAATAGATCTCCCCAAATATATGTGTAAGCACCCGTACCTCCTGTAGGACTTACCGTGGCAGATCCATCCGGATTACCACAGGTAGCATCTACCACCGTTGGATTCAGTATGATTTGAGCAGCCTCTGTAATCGTGCTGCTGGCTGTCGCAGTACAACCATTCGCATCTGTTATGGTCACGTTGTACGTGTCTGCACATAAGTTAAGTGCTGCGGCCGTAATCTGCAAATTCGGATCATCCCATTGGTAAGTGTATGGAAGCATTCCACCAGATACAGAAGCAGTAGAACTGCCATTACAGTCTCTGTAACACATTGCATTTTTATCCGTCAAAAAAACGGTTAATCCTGCAGGCTCTGATATGGTTACATTATCAATAGCAGTACAACCGTTAACATCTGTAATGGTAACCGAGTACAAACCAGGAGACAGGGGTGATATTGTTACCGTTGAAGCTAGATTACTCCATGCATAGGTGTAAGGACTCATACCACCTGAAGCTGTAACTGTGGCAGTACCATCTGCCGCTCCATTGCAGGAAATATCATTACTTGAAGTGATTCCGGCGCTGAAAGTTCCTGTTTCAATTACGGTTGCACTACCCGTACTGGTACATCCGTTGGCATCAGTCACTGTAACCATATAGGTTCCTGCACACAGTGCTGTGGCGGAACTTGTGATCTGTGAAGAAGGGTCGTTCCACAAATAGGTGTATGGGACCGAACCACCTGAAGCGGCTACATCCGCAGTGCCGGTACAGGTGCAGTTCACACTGGAACCGGTCATTGTAAGCGATGGACTGGCATTCACCGTGATATAACCGGAAAAAGTTTCGGTATTAGGTCCTACGGTGTTTGTTGCTGTCAAGACCACATCATAAGTGCCTGCAGTATTGTAAACCACAGTGGGATTTTGCATGATTGATGTACCTGGGGTACCTCCAGTGAAGGTCCATGACCAGAATGTTGGGTCTTCTGTGCTTAGGTCTGTAAAACTGACTGTATCTCCTTCGCATATGGAGGTTGTGTTTGCCGTGAAATCTGCATCAGGGATTAAGGACGTCACACAAAAATTAGATGTTTCGGTAGTTGTAAAAGAACCACCTGAAGCCAGTGTGTTTCCGAATTGATCCTGTAACAGGTAGGATCCCGAACCGTTGACACAACAGATACCGTCTCCATAGTCATCGTAAATGGTAAAGCAATAGCAACTGTCTTCAAGGCATATTGTTTCCGTATAAGTAGTACTGCTTGCATAAGCACCCGGATCGCTGGGTGAAGCAACCTGTGTGCCACCGGGCGGTACTACCGGATTGCCTCCCGATGCCAGGACGTTGGACCCGCAATCTGTGATTTGCCACGCGGTCTCATAGCCAAAATTATCAGTTGTAAGGGTGAGCGTAACTTCACTTCCTTGAATAGTGTTAAAAGTAACTAAAGAAGTGTCATTAAGATTATCCATGTCAGCACTTCCGTTCGGCAAAGATGTCCAGGAAGAAAAAGTATGAGATCCAGGAGGTACAACTATACAAGGAAGGGAAACGACTTCTGTGAAATTAGGGGCTAAAGAACCTGTCCACGAATAGCTATAGTTGCTAAGATCAACTTGGTAATTTATGCTAACACTCAAGAGGGTATCTGATCCAAAATTCTTAATTGTTATTTCCGGACAAAGTGTGTCGCCACATGAAGTTCCTGAAGGAGCTGAGATAGCTGTTACACCAGCGTCAAGAGCAAGAAGTGGAGGGCATCCGCAAGGAGCAATAAATAAACCTGCTCGAGGCCCATCACAAGCAGCTCTCATCCTGTCAGACTGGTCTTGCGTGAACATGTTTTGACAGGTTTCTCCGGTATAATCCATATAGTTGTTTACTGGTTGGGTACCACTGCATTCCGGAGTATTGCAATTGGCGTTATTACCTGGATGTGGTGGCGTATCACAGCATTGGTCTCCCTGTGTAGCACAGTTTGCTTCAGTGCAAGAACCTCCATTAAAGGTATGATATAGGTCAAATACATGTCCCATTTCATGGGTCATAACCCTTCCTAACTGCGTATAAGTTTTCAGGTTGTACCCATTTCCTCCTCCAGGGTCATTTCCTAAAGCATTGTAAAGAACCACAACGCCATCACGAGCTGCATTGGAAGCACATGGATTGGAAGGAAAATAAGCATAACCTTGTGTTCCTGCACCACCATTATTGCCATCAATCTCTGTTACTGACCATACATTGATATAACAACAATTATCCCAGATACTCAAAGCCTTTACCGCAGTTTCATTAGAGCTGGTAATACCGCTAGTTGAATACCCCGAAACGGATGAGCCATTAACTCTGTTAATTCCTTTTAAACAAAATTGGATCTTTGTATCAACTCCAGCACCCAAGCCAATCCCTCCATCATCAGGCAATCTTCTGAAATCACGATTCAACGCATCAATCATAGAATTAACTTGAGCTGTAGAAATATTTGATCCGACATCCAATGCTTCTCCAACATGGATTACATGCACTACTACGGGAACCAAATAAATTTGATCAGACATTTTACTAGTCTGCATTTGGTTCAAAATGTTCTGAATCATAGTTTCAGCACTTGAACGACCAAGTTCAAAGGCCTTGTTGTTTTGCATTAAATCATAATTTACCTGATCTGTAATGCATGTTGTGGGAGGAGGGGGATTATTTAATTGTCCAATTTTCTGTCCCATTATTGCAGGTATACCAACAATGGAAAAATTAATAAGAAGGATTATAAACTTTTTTCTCAAGCGTTAGAATTTTCTAGCTGGGTGTAAAAATAAATAGTTCAATTAATTCATTTAATAAATTGGAAGAATATTAGATATAAATATATCTTTAGACGATAAGGAAAGTAAATGGTTGCTTGCATTACAATGGATAATTTTGAATGAAAGCTTGGAGCTCATTATGCTTATAAGCAACGAGAATTGAATTATGATTTATCGCTACTGGATTAATGTAACCTGGCCAATCTGTTTTTCCTGTTTTCCATAGCTATTTTTCAGGATGGCTAACCAGATATATGTACCCGTTGGAGCAATCTGTCCATCTTCCCTCCGGCCGTCCCATGGCAAATTAATATCATCCGTTTCATATATTAAGTTACCATTTCGATCATAGATTGACATTTCAAAATCTAAAGATTCATTTCCAAAAATTATTGGTCTAAACTCATCATTGCTTCCATCACCGTTCGGAGTAAATGCATTTGGCACAAAGAATTTATTGCTTAAGGTATTACTCAAAATCCTGATTTGGCTCGCAACAGTATCAATGCACCCATGCGTATTTTCCCCAATGAGCTTTACTATATATGACCCTTCATTGGCATAACTGTGTGAGGGGTTCTTCACATTTGAGAAATGGTTGTCACCAAAATCCCAGCTCCATCCTATAACATCTTCTGACTTATCAATAAATTGAACTTCAGTATAGGCCAAACTATTTTCAGAATTATCCCAATTAAATTTAATATCAGGACGGTTATAGACTGTAATTAACTGGGTTTTTGATTTTGTCTTTAAGTTCTGATTAATTAATGACATAGAAGTCAAGGATACATTATACCTTCCTGGAAGAACAAACTGATGTGTAGGATTAGCTTCTGTTGAATAATAGCCGTCACCAAAATCCCAAAGATATGATACCGCTACATCTTTCTTTTCAAGCTCAAAATGCACAAATACTGGAATACAACCTACAATTTTACTAGCTGAGAATGTTGCAATTGGAGCAGGCAAGGTCTTCACATCTGCATATTCCCTACGTAGCATATCCAAGGTAGGGCCTTCAGCAGTTATGGTTTGCACTTGCTCAATACCTTTAGATGGAATTTTTGTATTTTTTTCTTCTCTGTTAATAGCATCTTTGGTTACCTGTTCATTTTGATTTTTGGATACTATGCCTTGTTGGTTATTTGCTTTTTCTTCTAAACCTTCTTTTGACAGATAATTTTGTTTTACTGATCTAGAATATGAGCTTCTATTGGATTTGTTTGAACGTAATTTGTCAATTATTGATTGCTTCTTGTCAGCAGAAGAACTTTCTATAAGTTGTTTGTCCTCACTTAATAAGCTAATGAGGAGGAAAACTCCAAGACCAATAACTGTAATACCTGCAATGGTTTTAGCAAGTGGGGATTTTATGATTCTGTTATTACCATTGGAGGGGTTGGCACCATCAAAATTATCAAGCCTTTTCTCCATTTCATTCCAATCAGCGCTATATGGTGCTTCATAGTTTTCCAGGGACTCCCTCAAAAACGTTTCAAAATTGTGACCTTCCAGATTCTTCATTATATTCTAACAATATTTGCTACAAATCACTTTTATGATTATAGCTAATATTTGGTTCTTTGTTTTCTCGTATAAATAATTGTCTCAAGTTTTTTTTGGCTTTTGCCAAATTGGATTTTGAAGTTCCAACACTTATTCCAAGTTCATCAGAGACCTCTTTATGTGAATATCCTTCTACTACATATAAGTTAAAAACGGCTCTGTAACCAGGAGAAAGGCTTTGTACAGCTTTCATTATATCCTCTGTTCTTAACTGGCTTAGGATATCCTGATCCGGTTCCTCTCCCTCAATATTTGCGAAATCTTGATTTTCTTTAATAAATATGTTTTTGTTTTTTCTATAATGGTCAATCGACGTATTTATCATAATTCTTCTAACCCATCCTTCAAAAGATCCAGAATAATTATATTTATAAATCTTTTCGAACACCTTTATAAATCCATCATGCACTAAATCTTGTGCTTCTTGTTTGTTACTTGCATATCTAAGGCAGACTCCCATCATCTTACTATAAAACTTCTCATATATAATCTGTTGACACTTCCTGTCACCTTTGGCACAACCGGCTACTAATTTGTCTATTGTAGTGCTACTCATTCTATTATCCAATGAAGTTATTATCTACAATAATAACTAAAAAGTAGCAGATTCTATTGCTTCTAGCCAGATAAAAAGGGCTTATTATGACCCTGGTGTCGAATAAAAGACGATGATAAATAAAAATGGTTGCCTTTAGTTTAATTATTCAAATTATAGGTTCTCTGGATAATTTGCAAAAATAACCTATATTTGTATGTATGAATACATGGCCATCATACCGATCATGGTTTCCATCCACTAAAGGATAAATGGGGTAGTATTCATTAATTATTAATAAGATTGTTTGCCCGATTTCAATAAATGGATCGGGTTTTTTGTTGTTAAGATAAAATGTTCAAATTTAAGTCACTCTATAAAAAGTTCCTTGCTGATACTCATACTCCAGTGAGTATTTATTTAAAGCTAAGGGATAAATTTCCTAACTCACTGCTTTTGGAGAGCTCTGATTATCATAGCAGTGACCACAGCTTTTCATATATATGTTGTGAACCAATCGCTGGAATCAAACTTGAGAATGATATATTATATCAACATTTTCCTAATGGTGCAATCAAACACGAAACGATTAAAAAAGATCAGCTTGTAGTTGATAAAGTACAGATGTTTT
This sequence comes from Flavobacteriales bacterium, assembly GCA_012965625.1. Taxonomy (GTDB): domain Bacteria; phylum Bacteroidota; class Bacteroidia; order NORP154; family NORP154; genus UWMA-0041. The sequence goes on from DTSC01000174.1 coordinate 11,194, forward strand.
CTTCTATGTTTTCATCTGAAGACCTTGGATTTAATTTTGTCACTCATGGGCTTTTCGGCTACTTAAACTTTGATGCAATTCAGTATTTTGAAGACATATCATTAACAAGTAAAATTTCACCGGAGAAATCAACGCCAGATTTAATGTACCATGTGTTTAAATACGTACTAGTTGTCGATCATTTTAAGAATGAATTGTACGTAATTCAACATACTCTTGATGAAGCTGAATTTGATGGGATATCTGGCATAGTAGATATAATATCCAACAAGAATTTTGCATCTTATTCTTTTAATTCTGATGATAAGTTAGTTTCCAACTTTACAGACATTGAATTTCTTAATGTTGTTGAAAAAGGAATTGATCATTGTAAGAGGGGCGATGTCTTTCAATTGGTATTATCACGAGAATTTAAAAAAACATTTAGAGGGGATGAGTTTAATGTTTACAGGACACTTAGAGCGATAAATCCATCTCCATACCTTTTTTTCTTTGATTACGGTAATTTTAAAATCTTTGGATCTTCTCCCGAATCTCAAATAATAATAAAGGGTGATGCTGCTGGAATATATCCTATTGCAGGAACTTATAAACGTACTGGAGATGATGACAATGACACCTTGCTTGCAGAACAGTTAAAGAATGACCCAAAGGAGAAAGCAGAACATATTATGCTAGTTGACCTTGCAAGAAACGATCTTAGCAGAAATGCTGACCAAGTCAAAGTGGAGACCTTTTCAGAGATTCAATTTTATTCACATGTAATTCACATGGTTTCAAAAGTAACAGGCAA
>DTSC01000175.1 GCA_012965625.1 Flavobacteriales bacterium
AGTTTAAGGTCTTGAAGGATTGATGATTTTACCTTTATCTGAAAGTTATAGCTCTGTCTAAGGCCGAAAGGGATATAGTTAAAGTTCATTTCCCAGCAATGTAGGTCGCGATAAATATCAATTGACGTATAGGTAAAATCTTTGTTTTCCAAATCATAACCAGACCTAAAGCCAATTCTCCAGTTCTCAGTGAGGTTTATGTCTCCATTGAAAGAAAGTGTTTGGATAATATTATCTGAAATAGAATCCCTTAAATTGCTGTTACTATAGAAGTAATCATTTAAATAGCTTAGGGTATAGCTAATCTTTAATGACCATGGTATGCTGAAATCGACATAATCATCCAGGTTGTCATTGATCATTTGCAGTTCATCCTCAGTACCTTTAGTGCTTCTTTTCTTTTCAATTTCCTTGCTCGCTTTATTTTCTTTCTTTTTGAACATATCAGGTCCAAGTTTTAAATTGGTGCTGAGATTCCAGTTTGAATTCTCAATTCTTGCAATGCGATTGTTTGCTTTTAGCTCCAAAACATTTCTGTTTTTTGTAATTCCTAAAGAATCTTGTACCAGGATATAGGGGTCAAATAAGGCATTGTATCTTATATAAAAAATATTGCCAAATATTTTGGTATATCCACTCAGATTTATTGGCTTCCAATTCATTGAATCCAATGCAAGGTTATAAGAGGTAGAAAAGGTGAGGTTTTCGATAAGTTTTACCTTTTTTGTTGGATTTATGCTGTCTTTTTTTGACTTGACCTTCATCTCTATGTTGTTTGAAATGCTGAAGTTAATTGATCCAAACTTCCCTCTGCTAGGAGTTCCGTAAATACCTTTCCAGGCATTTGAACCTCCATCAAAAATAGAATAGTTTACCATTCCTCCAATTGTATCACTTTGTACATTTTTATAGTATCCATATTTTTCCTCTCCAAAATCTGGGCGATATGAGAATCCTATACTAGGTGTGATCACATGGCGTATAGCTTTTATCGGCAGCTTTTTAAATTGTAGCATTCCGTATATTTTCGTTTTTATGTTTGTGTTAAACAGGAAGTCATGAGCTGTCTTGAAACCTGATATGGTGTCGACCATTATAAATCCTAATGTAGAGTCAGTTGGATCAATCCAATTTTTTTCAATAGATTGAAGATACATCCTGTTGGTATAGGTAATAGATGGATTCAGCATTAAGAATTTAAATATTTTGAAAGAAGTGGTAACAGGTAGGGTGTGTTTTATTCCCATATTAAAATCTTTGTACTTAGTATCAGTAAATAGGAGAGAATCAAAGACACTTAACTTGTTGCTTGCATCCATTCGGTAATTCCAGCCAATATTTTCATACCACTTTCCTTTAGGTGCCTTGTTTTTTGGCTTAAATGGGAAAGTGCGATTTCGGCTAAATACAACATCGGGCAAATTTAGATCCACTTTCCTGGTTAATGTATTCTGACTATGCCTTAAATTGACAGATAAATTATAAGGTGTACCAGCCCATGATTTAGAATATGATACATTTGATTGGAAAGTGTTCTTAAGATATTCTGAGGAAGTATTTGAATTGAACTTGTTATAGGTGCTACTACCTGCGTTGATCTTTGCGCTGAAACGACTATTTGGTCTTGATTTCGGATCTTGGTTATGGTTCCATGTAACAAAGAAGTCTTTTTCTTCTGAGAAGGTGGGGAGTTCTTTTTCTCCGAATTTAAATTCAGAATAACGCAGGCTAATATTACCATTATATCCATACCTTTTTTTATAATTAGAAAGGATATTTACTCCCCAGCTTCCTTTTGAATAAATATCGCCACGCAGCGCCAGGTCTATTCTGTCCTTGAACCCTAAATAATAGCCTCCTTCTTTAAGAAAAAACCCTGCTATTCTAGATTCTCCATATGTTGGGATTAAAACACCAGATGCTCTTCCTTTTTTGTTAGGAAATAAGCCAAATGGAACTGCTAATGGAGTAGGGATATTAGCAATTGATAAATAAGCAGGTCCAGTAATGATTTTGTCATCAGGGATAATTTTTATTTTGGGACTTTTGATCACAAAATGAGGGTTCTGATTATCACAAGTGGTATAGGCCCCATTTTTAATATAGAGCATATTATCTTCAAATTTTTTGGCAGTATCACTATGAATATATCCTTCACCTTCTTTAGTTATTACTTTTGTAATGAGTCCCTTTTTTGTTTCAAAATTATAGGTGATTGTTTCAGTGGAAAATTCCTGGCCGTCATCATTAAATATGGGCTTGCCAATTTCTTTTCCTGCTGAATCTTTCAAGGATTTTGCAAAAACAATATTTTCACCCATATCCAGCTCAATATATCCAGCTTTAAGGATAGTGCTTTCATAGATAACCTCAGCATTGCCAAATAGATATGCTTTCTGCTGTTCAATATCGAATCTTATCGAATCATTTGCTGTATATATTACCTTTGATTCCAATGCGCTTTTATTGGATTCTGGCAGGACTATTGTATCTTGTGGCTTGGCAACAACAGAATCTGAGTCAGAAACGAGTAAAAAGTTGTTTGCGTAAACGAGATTTGCTCCAATTACGTTTATTAACAAGAGCCAGAGGAAAAATTGTTTGATTCCTCTTAGAGGAAGAAAGTTATAAATGCTAATTTTACAAATCAAATCAAATCAAATCAGATATACTTAAACCGTTCAAATCTAATTAAAATAGAATAGTGCATAAACGATATTTTTTAATAATTGTTACTTTATTTCTCCTTTGTTTCTCTGGTTCAAGTCCATTTGAGCCACCACAATACACATTAAAAACAGTAGTTATTGATCCGGGGCATGGAGGACGTGATCCAGGTAACGTAGGAACAGGCAGATACAAAAATTATGAGAAAGATATTGTATTGGCCATTTCAAAAAAGCTTGGAAAATATATACAGGAAAATTTCGACAATGTAAAGGTACTATATACCAGGGAAAATGATATGTTTGTGGGGTTAAAGGAAAGAGCAGAATTTGCCAATAAAAATAATGCTGATATCTTTATTTGTGTCCATGCAAATTCTAATAAATCTTCTGCTCCATATGGGACTAATACCTTTGTGATGGGATTACATAAAACCAAGGAGAATCTTGAGGTAGCCAAGCGTGAGAATGCCACTATTTTGATGGAAGAAGATTATAAAACAAAATATGAAGGTTATGACCCTAGCTCTCCTGAGGCAAATATTATCTTTTCAATGTACCAAGATGCCTATTTAGAACAAAGCCTTGAGCTTGCAGCTAAAGTGCAGAAGGAGTTCAAGGAAAGGGCCAAAAGGCGAGACCGGGGAGTGAAACAGGCAGGTTTCCTTGTATTGCATCAAACTGCTATGCCAAGTATTCTGGTGGAGACAGGTTTTTTAACAAATAAGGATGAAGAGAAATACCTTAATTCTGAAAATGGACAAGACCTGATTGCATCAGCTATTTATCGTGCATTCAAATCTTATAAGATAGAAATAGAAGCCAGAATGAACGCTAAGGTGTCTTTAGTTGCAGCTCCTTTAGTCTTGCAATACGATACTTCAGCAAATGCATCAATCCTATTCAGAGTTCAAGTTGTAACCTCTTCTAGCCAAATTCCGTTAGAATCTTATAAATTTGAGGAATTTGATGATGTATATGAATATGTTGCTGGGGGTTGGTATAAATATACAGTAGGCAAAGCAGATGATTTGTCTATAGCGTATAAAATACAAGCGGAAGTTCGTGACAAGGGTTTCGCAAGTGCTTTTGTAGTGGCTTTTAAAGGAGAAGAAAGAATTCCCTTATCGCATGCAATAAAAATTTTGAAAAAGGACTAGCTTCTATTATTTTATCTAGGGATAAATAAAAAACATAAGATTTTGAAGATTTCAAGTGAGGCGAAAATCGGATTTGTTGTTATAGTTGCTATAGGCCTATTAGTATGGGGGTTGAATTTCCTAAAAGGAACAAATATATTTTCTGGGGAGCGTGAATATTATGCTATATATTCACGGATCAATAGTTTGGTTGAGGGCAACCCTATTCAATTGAATGGACATAAGATAGGCCAGGTAAGCAAAGTGTATTTTCATCCGGATAAAAGTGGTAAAATTGTTGTTAGATTTAATGTTAGTAAAGAGACGATTGATCTACCCCGCGATTCTGAAGCCCAAATCTTTAGTTCGGATTTGTTAGGTTCTAAGGCTATTAATCTTAAACTTGGCACAGATACTTCCTTTCTTGAAAATGGAGACACTCTTTCCTCAGATGTTGAGATGGACCTTACTGATCAGGTAAACCAACAGATTGCCCCATTGAAAAGGAAAACGGAAGAGCTGATTGCTTCAGTTGATTCAGCCGTTGTCATAGTACAAGAAATCTTAAATAAAGATGCTAGAGAGAATCTAGGTAAAGGCTTCGAGAGTATTAAGAAATCATTTAAGAAATTCGAAAATGTTGCCAATGATCTTGAAGAAATGGTAGATCAGAACAAAGGGAAGATAAATGACATTTTTTCAAAGGTCCAATCAATTGTAAATAATTTCAACGATAATAACGCACAGCTCTCATTGATCATGAATAATCTATCTATGATTACGGATTCAATTGCAAAGGCTGATTTTGCAACTACATTACAGAATGTAAATCATGCATTGAAAGCTACATCTGAAATAATGGTTAAGGTTAATAATGGGCAAGGCACTCTTGGGCAGTTGTTAAATGATGATAAACTTTATAATGAATTATCCATGGCAGCAATAGATTTAAATTTACTGCTTTTGGAGATTAGGAAGAACCCTGGAAAATATATGCCTTTTAAGAAGAAGAGAAAGGATGTTGTAATTGAAAGGGATTCAATTTATTATAGAAATATGATGGAGATGGATAGTGTTATTATCCATAAACATATAAATAGTTCTAAGGACAAATGACCATAAAACAGATTTCCTTTGCAGTTTTCCTTTTTGTCTTTTCAGGTCTTTTTGCCTTTACAGTCTTTCGTTTAGTTTCATTTTTTAAGCTTACTAAAGAAAGTTATCCCATTAATAGGATTGGAGAAAGGCTAAATATTTTACTTCTTGTCGCCTTTGGCCAATCGAAAATTCTTAGAAGGCCTGCGATTGGATTGATGCACGCATTAGTTTATTGGGGCTTTCTTGTGATTACTATTGGCTCTACAGAGATGGTACTAGATGGCTTATTTGGAAGTGAAAGAATTTTTGGGTTTTTAGGGCCGATCTATACATTCATTGTAGCTTCAGGAGATCTGTTTGCTGCTTTTATCATCTTTGCTTGCTTTGCCTTTTTGTTCAGAAGGCATATTATGAAAGTAAAGCGCTTTTCTGGTACAGAGATGACAGCGAAATCAAGTGCAGATGCCACGATTGCCCTGTCCATGATCATAATCCTTATGATCTCTTTGTTAGGTATGAATGCGGGCTATTTGGCTGTACATGGACCTGACCCTGTTGGATATTATCCTGTGGCTAAATATTTGACGTCTATGATTGCCCCTGAAAACGCGCATTTTGTGCATGAAACCAATTGGTGGGTTCACATCGTAACCATTTTCGTGTTCATGAATATCTTGCCATATTCCAAGCATTTTCACATATTTATGTCAATGCCTAATGTTTTTTTGACTGACCTTAAACCAATGACCCAGCTTGATAATATGAAGTCAGTTACAAAAGAGGTTAAATTAATGATGTCCGAATGGACTCCTTCGGAGGCTCCTGATAATGCTTCTGAAACACCTGCAGAAGAATCGGCTCCTCCAGAAAGGTTTGGAGTAAAAGATGTCGAAGATTTAACGTGGAAAAATTACATGGATTCCCTTACCTGCACGGAATGTGGACGATGTACATCCGTTTGCCCCGCTAATATAACGGGAAAGCTTCTTTCTCCCAGAAAGATATTTGTTGATGTAAGAAAAAGAATGAATGACAAAGGCCCTGGCTTGGCCAAGGATAATGCTTATACCGATGGAAAGGCTTTGGTTGGAGATTACATTACCACGGAAGAACTATGGGCATGTACCACTTGCAATGCCTGTGTTCAGGAATGCCCGGTAAATATAGACCACGTTTCTTTGATAGTAAATATGCGTAGGAACCTGGTTATGGAAGAATCCAATGCACCTACGGAACTGATTCAAATGTTTACCAATATAGAGAATAACGGCTCACCATGGCAGTTTTCTCCAGATGACAGGATGAAGTGGGCAACTAATATTGCCAAGAATAGCTAAAAGGAATGGAAGAAGAGAAATACGATCAAGAAGGATCAAGTGAGAATCTGGGTCAACCTGAGGAGGGTGTTGTTGAGGATTCTGGACCAGTAAATTACAACACCATAAATGTTCCCACCTTAGCTGAGCTTAAAGCAAAAGGAAAGTCAGCTGAGATTTTGCTTTGGGTTGGATGTGCGGGTGCCTATGATGATAGATACCAAAAAGTAACACAGGACCTTGTTAGAATTTTAAGCCATTTGAACATTAGTTATGGGGTTTTAGGAATAGAGGAAAGCTGTACTGGAGACCCTGCTAAACGAGCGGGTAATGAATTCATTTACCAGATGCAAGCGATGAAAAATATTGAAACATTAAACTCCTATGGTGTTAAAAAGGTTCTTACTGCTTGCCCACATTGTTTTAATATTATTAAAAATGAATACCCTGAGCTTGGTGGTTCATATGAAGTATTACATCATTCTGTTTTTCTTCAGCAATTAATAAATGCAGGTAGGCTAAAAATAAATGGCGGTGGCGAATTTAAAGGTAAAACAATAACGTTTCATGATTCCTGCTACTTGGGCCGAGGGAATGATATTTATGAGGCTCCCAGGTCGGTAATACAAGCTTTGGATGTGAACCTCATTGAGATGAAGCGGAATAAAAGTAAAGGCTTGTGTTGTGGGGCTGGAGGGGCGCAGATGTTTAAGGATGCTGAACCAGGTAATAAAGAGGTAAACATAGAGCGGTCTGAGGAAGCATTAGAAACCAATCCAGATGTAATTGCAACTGCATGTCCTTTTTGTATGACAATGCTTGTAGATGGGGTGAAGCACCATAATAAAGAACACGAGGTAAAGGTACTAGACCTCGCTGAATTAGTTGCCAAATCAAATAACTTGTAGATGCCTTCATATTCTAGTTTGCCAGATCATTCAAGAGTTTGGGTTTATCAGTCAAATCGCTTGTTGGATTCCCATGAGATAAAGGAAATTAAGAAGGCTGCTGAAGTTTTTTTGGAGGAGTGGGCTGCTCATGGTAAATCTTTAATGGCTGCTATTGAAATATTCTATAATCATTTTATAGTAATTATGATAGATGAAGAGCAAGCCTCTGCTTCTGGTTGCTCTATTGATGCCTCCTTCAAGTTTATTCAAGAGCTAGAGAAAGAACTTAAGATTACCTTGTTAGATCGTCTGATGGTAGCTTTTAGACAAGATGAAGGTATCTCAGTTTGCAGAATTGATGAATTTGAGAGTAAGATTAAATCAGAGGAGATAGATGAAGATGTCATTGTTTTCAATAATCTGGTTGATACTAAAAAGACTTTCGACTCCCAGTGGGAGGTGCTTCTAAAAGATTCCTGGCATAGGAAATTATTGCTGCCTAAATGATATAATGTATGACTTCAAAAATGAAAAGACCGACAGGGTGGAGACTTTCACTTTACAATATTATATTCGGCTATGATTCTGTTGCTGGAAAGACCTTTGATATTGGTCTTGTCATCGCAATTGTATTGAGTATATTGGTTGTTATGCTCGACAGTGTGGATTCACTACACGTTAAATACGGTAAAGTTTTCATGTTTATGGAATGGTTCTTTACCTTAATTTTTACGGTGGAATATATTGCTAGAATACTATGTGTTGGGAGACCTATTAGATACATATTGAGCTTCTATGGAATCGTTGACCTATTAGCAACCTTGCCAACGTATTTAGCTTTAATATTCCCTCCTGCTTTTTTTCTTGTTGATATTAGAACAATTCGATTGCTCAGAATATTTAGGATTTTAAAGCTTACCCGATACATGAAGGCTGCAACGATGCTTGGCAAGGCCCTCATGAATAGTTCAGCTAAGATTACGGTATTCCTATTTGTGGTATTTACTATTGTAATTATTGCTGGTACCCTAATGTATCTTATTGAAGGTTCAGACAATGGTTTTGATAGTATTCCTGAAAGCATATATTGGGCAATTGTAACCTTAACTACAGTTGGATACGGAGATATTGTACCCCAATCTATTATCGGACGGATTCTAGCTTCTATATTGATGATACTGGGATATGGGCTGATTGCTGTTCCAACCGGAATTGTTGGAGTGGAGCTGTCTGGCGTCAAGAAGGTTACCTCAAATACAAAAACAAGTTCTTGTAATAGCTGCACTTTAGAAACTCATGACGAAGATGCGCATTATTGTAAAAGATGCGGAAACAATTTGGTGTAGATCCTTATTTTTAAATTATTTCCAGATAAATATGTCCGCTTTAGATAGTGGTCGTTTTTCTGGAAACCAAATAAACCCTTTTAATTCCAGCTCTTGATTTGAAAGCTCATCTATTGGATAAAGTGTTGAAGCTGGCTGTTTGATAAATGTTATCTTTTTGATATTGTTTTCCTCAACGTAGATCATCATATCACTACAAATAGCTTTATTAACCCCTACAAAAGAACTGTCCTCTTCCTGTACAAAATAAACTGTTTCTCCATTTCCAGTGACCTTGATTTTCCTGAGTTCATTGTCAAGAAATGATCCAAGCATATTCTTGCCTTTAATTTGATTATACTTATTTGAATCTACTTCTGAAACAATAAACGAGTTATTTTCAAACGACAATGATTCTATACTGCCATCTCCCCATTTTAAACTTATAAAATCAGCAGTCATTTGATTCTGTTCTGACCATATAATAGGGCCTGAGAATAGATGAATTGTAGAATCTTGATAGAAGAAAACCATTGAATCACATTTTCCTTGCAGATCTGGTTTGTAGAAGCGCACTTTATTATATGCGAGGAGTATTTTATGCTCACCTGTAGTATCAAAACCTGACCTTAGCGTATCTGCATGGAGAAATAGTGAATCATCCTCATAGATGTTTATTAAAAGGACATTTTCACTGACAACTGCTTCATCTTTCTTCTCAAAATATTCAGCAAAATCACCTCTGATAATTAGATTTTGAATAGTATCCCATATTTCAACGTTACTTATCGCCTTTCCATAGCCTTTATCCCTATCATAGAACAAGCTGTCTCCTGAGATAGACTGTGAATTAGAAAAGATCTTTGCATGTTTATTAAATTGAGACAAATTTTGTTTTGTATCGTACCATCCATTTTCACAATAAATGGTATTCTCATCAGATGTAATCGTTGTTGGGCCAAGGAAAAAAGCTTTTTCAGAGTCAGTATTATACCTCAGGGTGTCAGCCGTCATGTTGTATTTTGGGTTTTTCAACGTCACTTTGTCTTTAAAGAAGAAATCCTTATTGTCAGCATAGTAAATTCCTATTCTACTTGTTAATACATTCTCCTTATCTATTATTTCTCCCCAATTTGTATAAGTAGCGATGTTATTGGTTATATCATGATTCATACTTGTGGTTGATAGTAAAATATCATCATGGGTGAGAATTACATTGCCTTTTATATTAGCTAACTTTGAATCACCTTTGTACTTTAAGAAATCACCAACAATCTTTAATCCATCTTCTTTGTTAACTTTAACATTTCCATAAGCATCAAGGGTGTTTGATTTTGAATACAAAAATGCACTATCACAAGACATCAGGACATTTTCATGCTTAAAGGATACATTTCCTATTAGTCTTTTTGTTTTTTCCCCATCCCTCTCAATATATTCGAAGACATCTGCATTTTGCAGCTTTATCTTAGTAGGCTTTTTTTGAGCATTGGCTACGATAGTAAGCAAGCAAAAAACTACGATAATTGATTTCTTCATAATTTAAGAAGTATGGCTGGTGCGAAATTACGAAATGCAGAGAATGTTTTGTTTATTGATCCACGAGGGTTAAAATTTTTTAAAAGGGAAAATAGACTAACGGAATATCCTAGACAGATTAAATTTAATTTTCTTGATATAACTAGAATAACGATGAGAATAAAGTGATCATCACTAATATTTATTAGTATTTTGGTATATATTAGGTTTTTCAAATCACGGATGAATAATAAACTTCATACGACTATTTATCTTAATTGAACAAAATATGATGTTGATTGCAGATAGTGGATCAACCAAAACTGATTGGGTTTTAATAGGAAAAGGATGCGAGGTTCATGCATATACAACGCAGGGAATCAATCCATATTTCCTAAAGACAGAGGATATCGTCAAGATTATTGCGAATGAACTAAAAGGCCATAAATTACCTGAATCCATATTAGAGGTGCATTTTTACGGAGCAGGTTGCTCTTCTTTGAATAAATCTAAAGTGGTCATGGGTGCCTTGCAAGAGGCTTTTAATGATTCAGCAGTTTATGTTGAATCGGACTTATTAGGTGCAGCTCGTGCATTGCTAAACAATGAAGAGGGATTGGCAGCAATTTTAGGAACTGGCTCTAATTCTTGCCATTTTGATGGTGAACAAATTATTCAAAATGTTCCCTCTCTTGGTTATGTGCTTGGAGATGAAGGTAGCGGAGCATATTTAGGGAAAATATTGCTGCAAGCCTACATGACTGAACAATTAAGTAAAGACTTGCAATTGGAACTTTCTTTATTTTGCAATCTATCAAAGGAGGCTATATTAGATGCATTATATAAAAAGCCTCTTCCCAACCGGTTTCTTGCCTCATTTTCCCCTTTCCTAAGCAAGCAGGGTAAACACCCAATCATTAAGAAAATAGTAACCAAAAGTTTTTCTGATTTTTTTGATGCCCATATTTTAAAATACCCTTCTCACAATTCATTAAAGGTTGGGTTTGTGGGATCAGTGAGCTATTGTTTTCAGGATATTCTTAACGAAGTGGCTAAAACGAAAAATGTACAATTGGGGAAAATCCTGAAATCACCCATTGAGGGATTGGTTGCATATCATACTTGAACCATGTGGAATTACCCCACTAGAGTATGACCTTCAGGATATTTGTAATCAGAGCTGATTACTTTATTGCCAAAAGAAAATGCAATGGTCAGGGTACCCACTCTACCAATAAGCATGGATAAAATTACTATTGATTTACCCATGGTGGATAGGTGAGGAGTAATTCCTGTCGACAATCCCACTGTACCCAGGGCAGAAACCTCTTCAAAAATCAGGTCTAAAATAGTTCTGTTTTCCATTGCGAGAATGTGGGATTCAGAAATGGACAGTAGAAAGATCCCAATTGCAGTGCCCGTAATAAAGAATAATAAAACAGCCAATGATCTTGCAAGAATGCTGTTTGATATGGAATGTTTATATAGCTCGGGTTGCTTTTTCCCTCTTATGGTTGCAATTACAGAAGCATAAATTACAGCTAGGGTAGAAGTTTTAATCCCTCCTGCAGCAGAATTGGAAGACCCGCCCATAAACATTAAAACGAGGAACAACAATAACATAGGCATGGTCAGGGAACCGATATCAACCGTATTGAATCCAGAAGTTCTGGTTACAGATTGAAATACTGCAGTTATCAATGATCCCAGTAAATTATGGTCTGATAGGGAATTGTTGTATTCCAGTACTAAAAATCCAATGGTCCCAAGAGCTACCAGCCAAAAAGAAAAGTAAAGTGCTATTTTCGTGCTGAACTGAAAATCCTTCCATGGATGCTTTATTCTTTCTTTTAATTTTCCAAAGGAAAAAAGGTCAAACATGGCCATAAAGCCCAGGGCCCCAAAGAAAACTAAAACAGTGACAATTACCTGGATCAAATAATTATATCTTATTGTTTCATTATACAAGCCGTCTATGAACAAGGTAA
>DTSC01000176.1 GCA_012965625.1 Flavobacteriales bacterium
GTTACAAGTTTACTTGCGCTAAAATGCGTTGCATTTCTGATTCGCGCCGTAAACCTGGCTAACAACGAAATTATAGCCGGAACCGTTAGGCTTAATTTTAACTATGTATAAATTTCCTCTGATAGTATCCTTTTTGATTTGTGCGTTGATAGTAGTTGCGCAAGGTAACGCCGGTGTAAGTGGCTACAAAACGTATCAAGAATTCATGGAGAACTCTGCATCTGAAACAATTGATTATAGGCTGGAACAAAGAACCTCCAATCATATATTTATGACGGGAGGTATAGCTAATCACAAATTCAACAAGGTAAAACCCAAATCACTCAAAATTAAGTTAGCTAGGGAACTATGGGGCGTTCAGCAGGATGGCAAGGATTACATTAATGCCTACCCATATTCCGAAAGAAAGGGATACAATGAAATTTTGGGGACTGGCCCTTACAAATATTTTATTGGAGAACCGGCCTACACTAAAGGCCCCCAAATTCAACTCGGTTTTATTGAACCTGGCGACCCGCTAAGAGCTGTATGCTGCAAAACGGGGTATGTTTTGTACCCAGATGGAATCGTCAAACTACTATCGCCAGATTTATTGGAACAAATTGTTGCCGAAAATGAAGCACTACTTGAAAGAACTAAACAAGCGCGACTCAAACAGGATGATATCTTGGAAATGTTCAAAATAATAGCTGAGCTCAATAAGGCTCGTAACTAAGCCTAACAAAGGCTTACGCGCAATAACTGGGAATCTCAGTCTATGGACTTTAGTAACTTAGATGAACGGCTAGTGGGGGTTAATGAACGGGGCCCATCACTGCGGTAAGCCGAGCCGTTGGCAAACATTCAAAATAGAGTATGGTTTCAACCTTGAAATTTATTATCCCATTCCAAAATTATCGCCATGAAAAACACATATACTTTCTTATCAGCAATAGTACTGGCTTGTACATGCAATATTACCGGCGCCCAGACCTTTGAATGGGCAGCGGGCATGGGAGGCGGATTTCAAGATGCGGGCCTTGCCATAACTGTAGATGACTCAGGGAATGTTTACACTACCGGATATTTTGCAGACACCGTAGATTTTGACCCAGATACAGGAACGTACAATTTGATCTCTGCTGGCGCATATGATGTTTTTGTATCTAAACTTAATGTTCAGGGGAAACTCGTCTGGGTAAAACAATGGGGTGCAAATGATTATGAGACCGGAAAGGGCATAGCTGTTGATCAGTCGGGAAATGTGTATATCACCGGGAATTTTAAGGACACCGTAGATTTTGACCCTGGAGCGGGGAACTTTAACTTGATCGCCAATGGGGTTGTTGACCAATTTATATCTAAACTGGATGCTTCGGGCGACTTCCTCTGGGCCATAAATATCGGAGGAGCAACATCTATCGCTCAGGTGTCCTCTCTGGCACTAGATGATTCCGGGAACATCTTTACTACAGGGTATATATACGGGACATGTGATTTTGATCCAGGTGGAGGAACCTATAACTTAAATACCACAGGAGGTTATGCGATATTTGTTTCTAAATACACCCCTTTCGGCTATTTAGTCTGGGCAGGAGTCATGCCAGGAACAACTAGTGCTTGGGGGAATTCCTTGGCTATAAGCGACTCAGGGAGCGTCTGTATCACTGGTGCTTTAATAGGTACCGTAGATTTTGACCCGGATACAACAACGACTTATAATTTGACCTCTGCAGGACAGGAAGATAATTTTGTCTGCAAATTGGATGCCTCTGGCAATTTGATTTGGGCCAAGAGCATGGAGGGGACGGGCCGGGGTTCTGGGCACTCAGTAGCAGTGGATGATTCTGGCAATATTTACTCGATCGGTAGTTTTACCGATACAATTGACTTTGATCCCGATCCGACCATGACGTATAATATGACCGCGAATTCATGGGATGTTTATGTTTCCAAATTAGATGCCTCCGGCAATTTTTTGTGGGCCAGGAAGTGGGGAGGGTCTGATGTTGATGATGGAGCCTCAATAGCAGTTGATGCCATCGGAAACGTATACACTACCGGATTTTTTAAAGGACAAGTTGATTTTGATCCAGATACGGGGATCTATAACATTACAGCTACAGCATACAGTGACATTTTCATCTCCAAGTTGGATGCCAACGGCAATCTTGTTTGGGCCGTAGACATGGATGGCCTACAATCTGAGTGGGGATACGCGATAACCGTGGATGCTTCCCAAAATGTATATACAACAGGCCAATATAGCAATACAATGGATTTTGATCCTGATACAGGAACGTATTACCTTACGTCCACAGCATTTCTCGATTGTTTTGTTCAAAAGCTCAGTCAGTGTCCGATAACCTTTGGCACAGAGACGGTAACTGCTTGTACTAGTTACACTTCACCAAGCGGCAACGAGACATACATGGTGAGCGGCACATACATGGATACACTTACCAATGCCGAAGGATGTGATTCCCTGGTCAACATTAATTTAACGATTGCCAGCTCAGCGGATTCTATCGCGGAAACTGCCTGCTACACTTATGTCGTACCCAGTGGAGACGAAACCCATTCGAGCAGTGGCGTGTACATGGATACCATCCCCAATGCCGCAGGATGCGATTCTATCCTCACCATTAACTTAACGATCGAGGGTTCCACATCTGCATCCATCACAGAAACTGTCTGCTACAACTATACGGTGCCGAGTGGAGATGAAACTTATACAAGCAGTGGGGTGTACAGCGATACCATTCCCAACAGTGCGGGTTGTGATTCTATTGTGACCATTAACCTGACCATCACCGCAGTTGATGTATCGGTTACGGATAACTCGCCAACACTAATCGCCAATGCGACCGGAGTATTTTATCAGTGGACCTATTGTGATTCTGTTTCTGTTTCGGGAGCTACCAACCAAGCGTACACAGCTGCAGCCAGCGGCTCCTACGCTGTAATCATAACGCAGAATACATGTGTAGATACCTCTGTTTGTTACGCTGTAAACATCATCGGAATAACTGAAGATGATTTTGCCCAAGGGCTCAGCGTTTTCCCCAACCCGGCAATAGGTGTACTGAACATTGATTTCGGGCGGACCTATCAAACCATCAGCATCAGTGTAAAAGATGTAACCGGAAAGCTGTTGACAATGAACACCTACAGTTCAACTGCTAACGTAAGTCTTGACATGATGGAAGCCCCAGGCATGTATTTCATAGATGTTTCAGCCGATGGAGCTAAAAAAGCTGTACTTAAAGTGATCAAAAAGTAACGTTTGCCAACAATGGCTATAATTCATTGTTGTAGTTTAGTAATGCTATAGACAAGAACGAATACAACAAACACCTGGTTAAAAAGGCGAA
>DTSC01000177.1 GCA_012965625.1 Flavobacteriales bacterium
AATACCTCATGAAAAAAGATGATGAGGATGTTTATGTGATAACATACGAAGAAGATTGATTACCCCTTCTGTTTTAATACAGACACCCCTTTTTTAGAGCACTTCACAATATATAATTGATATCTGAGTAAGTTCCCTTTTAGCCGTTCAAACGAAATTGTTTATTTTGGGCAATTAATTTTATAACCACAAATGTTGCTGAGAAAAAGAGTTTACATGTTCGGGGTTTTTTCTGCACTGCTCTTCTTGATCTTAACGGTTTATTGTATGTCTGTTTATCCAGGGGGGATTGTAACAGACCACTATAGCGAAGGGTATGATTTTTTCAAAAATTACTTTAGTGACCTGGGCAGGACACATGACTTTTTGGGCAGATCAAATTTTACCTCTATGGTAATCTTCATGACACTGGTTACCCTTATCGGATTGGCTACTATTTTCTATTATGTCACTGCGCCTTATTTTTTTTCAAACACAGCACTTTGCAGAAAACTGAGTGTGTATGGTTCCGTTATGGGCTTTATCACCGGAATCGGTTACATTGGCATTGCTTTTACACCAGCAGATCTTTTGTTGCCAATGCATCTTGTATTCGTGCAAATTGCATTTAATTCGTTTTTCGTCGCAGTAATATTATACAGTATCGCGATCTATAAAAACCCAGCTTATCCTAATTTTTATGCTTATGTATACCTCATGTATGCCTTAGTTTTGGGCTGCTACATACTTATTATGCTGTTTGGGCCCAGTGGAAGGACACCTGAAGGGATAGGCATCCAGGCTAGTTCGCAAAAAATGGTGGTGTATTCACAGATCCTATGTATGATGATACAGGCATATGGCTCGTGGATGTTAAATAATAAGATTGACAAAGAAGGTGTAACGGTTGTAGACTAGGCAACTAAAACCGCACCCCCATCACCAGGATATCATCCACCTGCTCGGTATCCCCTTTCCACTCGGCCATGGTGGTTTCTAAGATGGCTTTCTGCTCATTCATGGTTTTGTCCTGGATGGATAGCAAAAGCTTTTTGAAGTTTTTCATCATGAACTTTTTATCCTTTTTCCCACCGAACTGGTCTGGATAGCCATCGGAGAATAGGTAGACCGTATCACCTTTCTGCAATTTCAATTCGTGATGGGTAAAGGGTTTTTGTGCTCCTGTATGAAAACCTACAGGCTGTTTGTCTGCTTTGGTCTCTAAGATCTCTCCCTTTCTTATGAGCATTAAAGGGTTATAGGCCAGGGAATATTCTAAAGTGCCGTTCTTGTTCCAGCTGCAAAGCACTGCATCCATTCCGTCTTTCTGTGTCCCTGCTTCTTCTGTTTGCTTTAAGGCATTGATAAACCCTTTCCTCACCTCAAAGAATATCTCGTTGGGTTGGGTGATGCCTTTCTCCACCACGGCCTCATCCAAAAGTGATGAACCTATCATGCTCATAAAGGCACCGGGAACGCCATGGCCTGTACAATCGCAAGCGGCAAAGTAAACCTTGTTGTTGTGGTGCTTCATCCAGTAAAAATCTCCGCTTACAATGTCTTTGGGTTGAAATAAAACAAAACCTTCGGGCAATAGTGAGAGATCTTCTTCAGCAGGCAGCAAAGCCTTTTGTATGTTCTCTGCATAGCGAATGCTGTCGGTGATGTCTTTCTTTTGTTCTTCTACCTTTTGCTTCTGCTCTTCCACCACTTGTTTCTGCTCCTCTACCTTTTGTTTCTGCTCTTCTATTACCTTTTTCTGCCTGCGGGTTACCTGCAAGCGGTTTAAGATAAAAAAGGCAAAGAGCAGAACCATTACAAGTCCTCCTCCTGCGGAGTAGGCGATAAGCTGCTGGCGCTTTTCTCGTTCTGCCGACAGTACCATCTGCTCCTGATGTTTGGCATCTGCCAGCACCTGCTCTTTTTCGTATTTGTACTTGAATTCTTGTTGTATGATGGCTTCCTTGTTTTCTATACTAAGCATGCTGTCTCGCATTTCAATGTAGAGCTCGTGCATCTCAAGAGCCTGGCTGTGCTTTCCCAGCTTTTTGTAGGTTTCACATAAATTTTCAGAAGCAGCTTTGATATTTATAACATCACCTATTTCCTTTGCAATGCTGAGTGCTTTTGTGATTTTTTCTAGTGCTTTGGCCAAATCGCCCTGCTGTTTATAAATCATTCCAATGTTATTTAAAGAGGAAGCAATGCCAGATTTATTTCCCAGCTCCTCATATATTTTTAAGCTTCTGGTGTAATAGTCTATGGCTTTGGCGTAGTCGC
The DNA here is from genome assembly GCA_012965625.1 of Flavobacteriales bacterium. Classification (GTDB taxonomy): domain Bacteria; phylum Bacteroidota; class Bacteroidia; order NORP154; family NORP154; genus UWMA-0041. Next base: position 2,260 of record DTSC01000177.1, read on the forward strand.
CCTGACCTGAATAAATAAGTCCAATGTTATTCAAAGACATAGCAATGCCTTGTTTATTACCTATTTCTTCATGTATTTTTAAGCTTCTGGTAAAATACTTTATGGCTTTGGCATTGTCGCCCTGATTTTTATAAATAAGTCCAATGTTATTTAAAGAGGCAGCAATGCCTTTTTTATCTCCTATCTCCTCTTTTATTGTTAAGCTTTTGGTGTAATAGTCTATGGCTTTGGCGTAATCGCCCTGATCTTTATAAACATTTCCAATGTTAATCAAAGAGGCAGAAATACCTTTTTTAGCTCCCAGCTCCTCTTTTATTTTTAAGCATCTGGTATAATATTCTATGGCTTTGGCCAAATCGCCCTGCTGATTATAAATAATTCCAATGTTATTTAAAGAGGAAGCAATGCCATATTTATCTCCCAGCTCCTCATGTATTTCTAAGCTTCTGGCAAGATATTCTATGGCTTTGGCGTAATCGCCCTGATCTGAATAAATAGTTCCAATGTTATTTAAAGATATAGCAATGCGCTGTTTATTTCCCAGCTCCTCATATATTTTTAAGCTTCTGGTGAAATAGTCTATAGCTTTGGCATTGTCGCCCTGATTTTTATAAATAAGTCCAATGTTATGCAAAGAGCCAGCAATGCCTTTTTTATCTCCCAGCTCCTCATGTATTTTTAAGCTTTTGGTGTAATAGTTTATGGCTTTGGCGTAGTCGCCTCTGAAAAAAAATGATGCTCCTTGCGTGTTTAAGGCATTTGCCATTTGTTTTTTATTGTTAACAGATTCTGCATAGTCGTATTGAAGCTGTGCAAAATAAAAAGCACTATCTGGTTGACTAAACACATACCCATCCCAAGCAATTTTCTTAATTGCTTTTAAGCGGATGGTGTCGGGCTGGCTTTTGTCATTCCACACACCCCACAAAGAGTCGAGGTTAACGGCCGAGGCCATGGTGAGCCAAAGGCAGAGAGAGGTTATGAGGGTGAGGCGTAGCATAGTCAAATATACAAAAACCACAATGCATTTGTAAAGAGGGTTAAATCCGACCCCCTATCATCTACAATTGAACACTTAAATAT
>DTSC01000178.1:0-2525 GCA_012965625.1 Flavobacteriales bacterium
TTGGAAGTCTCAACCACATAGGGCGTATAATTTTCATTGGCTTCACTATCAAAATACTGCAGCTTTTTACCGCTAAATTTTTCATGGGCAGATAAATCAAAATCCGTTCGGGAATGGATGCCTTCCAATTCCTTAAACCCAATTGGAAAGTCAAATTCAATATCCACCGCCGCATTGGCATAATGCGCCAGATTATCATGATCATGATAACGGAGCTTGCCAGCAGGAAGGCCTATGGACAAATACCAATTCATCCTGCTTTCTTTCCAGTGCTCATACCATTTAAGCTCTTCACCTGGCTTAACAAAAAACTGCATTTCCATTTGTTCAAATTCCTTCAACCTAAAAATAAATTGCCTCGCCACAATCTCGTTCCTAAAGGCCTTGCCTATTTGGGCAATTCCAAATGGAATCTTCATCCTGCCCGTTTTTTGAACATTTAAAAAGTTTACAAAAATTCCCTGGGCAGTTTCTGGCCGCAGATAAACGGTTGTAGCATCAGCACTTACTGAGCCCATTTCCGTGCCAAACATCAGGTTAAATTGTCGTACTTCGGTCCAATTCCTTGATCCGCTTTCAGGACAGGCAATTTCACAGTCTATAATTATTTGTCGAATCTCATCCAAATCGCTCTTCTCCATAGCTGCTGTTAGCCGGCCATTAATAAGGTCTATTTTAGCCTGGTAACCCTTAACCCTCTCGTTGGTGTCAAGAAAGGTTTCCTTATCAAAATCATCACCGAATCTCTTTTCAGCTTTGCCAACTTCCTTGTTGATCTTGGCCCTGATCTTATCCAAATAGTCTTCAATCAAGTTATCTGCACGGTACCTCTTCTTTGAATCCTTATTGTCAATCAAAGGGTCATTAAAAGCATCTACATGCCCAGAAGCCTTCCAGGTAGTGGGATGCATGAGGATGGCTGCATCAATACCTACGATGTTCTCATGCATCTTAACCATCGCAGTCCACCAATACGCTTTTATGTTGTTCTTCAGCTCAGATCCATTCTGCCCATAATCATAGACTGCACTCAGGCCATCATATATCTCACTGGATTGAAATACAAACCCATATTCCTTTGCATGTGAGATGACCTTCTTAAAAATATCAGTGGCTTGAGACATCTTGAAATATTTTATTAGTCTGCAATAGTCTGACAAAAGTAATTAATCTGATTTTACATGCAATTTATTTCATCTTCCATATTTATCGGTTAATAGTATCTTTGTTTGCAATTCCAAAATACATCGCATGATATCTTCGCATTGTAACAAGATTCACTTGGTGAGATTTACCTTAATAATGACCTTGATGTTGGCTGTATTGACTTCATTTGGCCAGGTAACAATAAAGGGTGTCGTTAAAGATGACATAAGTGGCGAGACCATGATCGGTGCTGCGGTAGTCATAAAGGGCACAAGTATTGGCGGCGTTACTAATTTAGATGGCAAATTTGAATTTATTGCCCCTGCCTCTCCACCATTTACCTTAGTTATCTCATTCCTTGGTTATACCACCCAAGAAATTGAGATCAAATCAATTACCCAAAAAATTGATGTTGGACTGACAACTGATGAGGTACTGATGGATGAAGTAAAAATAGTTGGGGAACGAATTTCACAAAAACAAAAAGAATCGCCTCTAACTGTTGAGTCCATGGATGTGCTCGCTATTAAAGAAACTGCTTCAGCAGATTTCTACGAAGGTGTCGGCCAGCTTAAAGGGGTAGACCTGACAAGCGCAAGCATGTGCTTCAAGGTAATTAATACAAGGGGGTTCAACAGCACCTCTCCTGTACGATCGTTACAGATCATTGACGGAGTAGATAACCAATCGCCGGGCCTGAATTTCTCTTTAGGCAATTTCCTTGGGGCATCCGAGATGGACGTGATGAAATTAGATATTATCCAGGGGGCAAGCTCAGCCTATTTTGGCCCCAATGCTTTTAACGGCGTTATCAGCATGACAACGAAAAACCCCTTCCAATTTCCTGGTTTGGCGGTGGGTGTTAAAATTGGAGAGCGTGGCTTATTTGATGCTGGGTTCAGATATGCCCAGGTGTTCAAGAACAAAGAAGGAGAAGAGAAGTTTGCTTATAAGCTCAGCTTTTCTTTCATGAGGGCTAATGACTGGGAGGCGACTAATATGGACTCCACCATACAGTCGGTAGCAGATTCAAATAACCCTGGCGGATATGATGCAGTTAACAGGTATGGTGATGAAAATTTGGGAGTGAACAACAATAACTATGCTGATTCAGGCAGTTTGGCAGGCAAGCCTGGATTAGGGATCATCCATAGAACCGGATATCAAGAAACCGACCTGGTAGATTACAATGCTCAAAACATCAAAGCAAATTTGGGCCTGCATTATAAGTTAAAACCAGACGTGGAACTTATTTACAATTCCAGCTTTGGCAATGGAACTACCATTTATCAGGGAGACAATAGATATAGCCTAAAGGACATTCTGTTCTTTCAAAACAGGATAGAGATGAAAAAGAAAGACAAATTTTTCATCAGGGC
>DTSC01000178.1:2535-3331 GCA_012965625.1 Flavobacteriales bacterium
GAAGATGCTGGCAATTCCTATGATGCTGTTTATACTGCCTTTATGCTACAGGATGCTGCCCAAAACGATATTGATTGGGGTCAGGATTACTTGAATTTTTGGATGGGAGGAGTACCTTCATCAACTCCTGGTTTTGTTAATGGAGGCATGAAAGCTAATGTTGAGGCGCTGCCAGATTGGCCAAAGGCATTTGTAAACAATAGCTTTAATGAAGCTTATTATGATCTCGCTGCCATTGTTTTAGAAAACAATAGAGAGTCCCTTGTTAAATGGCATGGATATGCAAGAGACTTTGCAGACAATGAAGGGCTTGGCTTTTACCAACCAGGTACTGACAGGTTTGATTCTGTAAAAGCGGCTATTATTAGTGACACGCTGGGAAAAGGAGGAACAAAGTTAATTGACAATTCAGCCCTATACCATATCCATGGAGAGTACCGATTTAACCCAACCTTCATGGATGTCGTTATAGGAAGCAATTTTCGATTATACAGGCCTGTATCGCATGGAACCATCTTTAGTGATACTGGAGATGTTGTTATCAGTAATTCGGAATATGGATTTTATGCTGGCATTGAAAAGAAAATATTAGAAGAGAAACTAAAAATAAACTTAACCAATAGATTAGATAAAAACACGAATTTTAACTTTCTGTTTTCTCCTGCAGCATCTCTGGTATACACAGCTAATTTAGCAAATATTATTAGAGTATCATTTTCATCAGCAATCCGAAATCCTACTTTAGCCGACCAATATCTTTATTACGATGTAGGAAGAGCAATTCTGTTAGGCAATT
>DTSC01000179.1 GCA_012965625.1 Flavobacteriales bacterium
ACACAAGAGAATTCATCTTTAGTGGTAATGGTATTGTCGCTGTTAAAACCCGTTATTGCCGCGTCACCCGGAGAAAGTATGGTCTGTGCATTAGCTGCAATACAAATTGTAAATATATAGAGTGAGGCAAGTAATAATTTAGGTAAATTTTTCATGGCATTTGTTTTAAAAATAATTCCTACTAGCTATTAAATAGCTTTACATCCTTGTCAAAATTAAACTTTGCATTTAATCCGAAATCTAAAATAAAAGTTAGTTGATTCAAATTTAAACAGAATATAATTTTGTATTTCAAAACTTAATTAAAATATAATTTTCTTTTTAGTGACATTGTTTAGTGTAAATATACACAAATATTGTTGATGAACAAATATTTGCTAATAAAATGTTAGAAAAAACAAATATCTGCTATGTTAATTTAAAAAAAACAAATATTTCTTTGTTAGCCTAATGCAGGAAACAAGGGGCTATGGATCTGTATTTTGATTAGCTTGGTTTGTGTATCTTAATCATTTGAACAAGCTAATTCCTTTTGAGGTCATCAAATTCGTATAGGTCTTTTTGTATTCATCGCGCCAGGCCTTGGCTGCATCAATATTGTAGTGTTCCAGCCTGGGCATGTCGTCAGTATAGATAGCTGCATCAGGAAAATACAGGGCTTCCTTAGGCAGGCAGGACGATGCAATATTTATTTCCATCCAATTTTGAATTAATGGTATTCTTGGTTTTTTCAGCTCTATTTCAGAGGTCTTGCAAATAAAAATGCAATTACGGTATTTGGGTGATTCGAAGGTAGGTAGCACCTTGACATTAATTTCTGCAGCCAGGAGGGTCTTGTATAGGGACCTCGCCGCTTTTCCTTTGCTGCCCTTGAGAAATCCATTGAAATTGATCAGGAGCATTCCTTTATCAGATAATCGTGTTTTGATCTGTTCAAAGCATTCTTTTGTGAATAGGTGGGCAGGCGGCACCTCTCCCTTAAAGATATCTATGATAATGATGTCGTAAGTTTCGTTGGTGACGTGAAGGAAATGCCTGGCGTCATCTAATATGTGGGTGATATTTTCTGGCAAGCCAAAAAATCTTTTTCCCAAACCAGCCATTCTTTCATCCAGCTCAACTGTTGTCAGGTTGAATCCAAGCTGTGAGGTTAGGTTTCTTGCCAGCGACCCACCGCCTAGGCCCAACAGCAATGCTTTTGATTTTGGTGGGTAAGTGCTACAAATTGATGTGGAATATTTTACATAAGACCATCGGGATTCCCCTGTATTTAGGTCAACAAATGTTTGCCCCATCCTATTGACAAACAAAATCCTGTCTGATTGTCCTGGAAGTACAGCATCAACAACCATTACCTGCCCCAGCAACCCCTCAGATTCATACAGCACTTTAATGTTTGAATTAGGCGTTCTGTTTTTAGTTGACAAAAATCCAAGCAGTACGAACAGTACGTAGGGCATTGCAATCATTTTCCCTGCCATCAGCAGTAAAATAAAAGAAAACCCTCCCGGAATAAGTGCCAAGCCAAAGGTGGGAACTGTTATTCCGAACTCCGGAATAAGGTAAAACCCTACGACTAAGGTGCTGAGAATTCCGCCAAGTGTTGAAATTGCATATATGTTACCTGCAGTTTTGCCAGCATCCAAATGAGATTTTGATAGAAGATGAATAATTATTACCGGCGTTGCTCCAAATAGGCTCAGGCAAGGAACCAGTAATATAATACAGGTGATAATCAGTGATGCGAAGGGATCTAGATTTACCAATGTGGCCATTAGGCTTTTCGCCTCTATTGGCATTAGGGTCATTAAAGCAGAAGCCAGCAAGAAGATGAAAAACAGTTTGTGCTTGTTAATTTCATTTTCAGATAAGTAACCACCCAGAAAATAGCCAAGTGCAAGGCTGAGGACTGTAATGCCGATTATGGTGCCCCAAACCTGCACCCCTGTTCCAAAATACGGTATGAGCATGCGTGCTGACAGCAATTCTATGGCCAAAACGGTTGCGCCTTCCAGAAACGCAAAGGTGTATAGCGTTTTATTGCTGGAAAGCATTTTAAAAGTTCTTGTTTTTCAACTTAGTGTAAATCAGGTAAAATAGTGGAAGAACAGCTAAGGCTGTGCCGGTAATATAGCAGCTCACTTTTAAGCCCAGAAAGGGGATGCAGTAGAAACCGAACAGGAAGGTGCTCGCAACTCCACCGATTGTTGAAGTAAAATATACGGTGCCTGCTATTTTTCCAACATGTTTAACATTATTTGTTGCTAAACGAACAATCATGGGGCCTACCATGCCAAAAGCAATTAGCGGTGGCATTAAGAATATGACACAAGAAAGGAGTATGCCTGTTCTCAGTTCCATCCCAAGGGTTGCTTCCATAATAAATGATGATATTATTGGCATGCTTAGCACGAAAAGGGCTGAGCTGGAGGTGATGGTCAGTAAAGTCTTGATATTTGCTTTGGTAGATGATAGGTTGCCACCGGAATAATAGCCAATGGTAAGGGCACCCAAAGTGGTTGCTAGTACTGCTGCCCAGACATAGAGCGAGTTGCCATAATAGGGTGCTATAAGTTTAGCTCCAATTAACTCGACGGCCATTATTGCCCCGCCTTCAATAATAAGTACCAATATGAGGAACCAATTGCTTTTGTCTAAAACAGAAAATGCAGTAGTCGAATTCATTTTTATTAAAAGTTTAAAAATGCTAAGGCCGCTCCAAAAATAATAATAATGAATTTATATAAATTAAATCTATGGTTGTCGCTCGATTCAAATAAAATGGTGGTTGATACGTGTAGGAAAATTCCCACCACAATAGCCAGCAGATTGTCTAAGCCTATACTATTTATATAAGGTAGGTTCGCCATTAATATTCCCAGGGGACTCATTAGTGCAAACAATAACAAAAGCCCAATTGACCTAAAAACCTTTAGCTCCCCTTGTATTAAAAAGCTCATAAACACAAAAGCAATGGGAGCTTTGTGCAATACAATGCCGGTAAGTAATGGCTTGAGTAATGATTCGTTTTCAAAATGCTGTCCGAAGGGCATGCCTTCTACCATTGCATGCAGGCATAAGCCAAGCATAACTGCAACTGGTATTTTGCTGGTACTTTTATGGGTATGAATATGCCCATGTTCTATGCCTCCAGATAAAAATTCCAATAAAAGCTGCAGAAAAAATCCTAATAAGATAAACATGCCTGCTGATGTATTGCCTTGAGCAAATATTTCAGGAGTTAGATGTAAAACACAGATTGCAAATAGGTAAGATCCACTAAATGAAAGCAGTAGCTTGATCTTTTT
>DTSC01000180.1 GCA_012965625.1 Flavobacteriales bacterium
AGATTCAAAATACATTATTTTTATAGAATCCCTGGCTTCAAATGCTAGTCAAGGTTATAAACAAGTTATTACTATTGAAGCTAGTGCATCAAAAGTGCCAACCACCAAATATGGCTCAAACAAAATCCTAGCAAATGAGCGAGGGGAGAATATGAAATTGTTAATTATTCGTTCTTTGGAAAAAAAAGGAATTAGCAGTGATCTGTTTGTGTTTAATATAAATGCTCTTGTTCAGGGTCCTGAGTATGAACCAGGTGCAGCAAATAACCGTTCAATTTATAAAGCTTTCCAATACGTAAAAGTAATTGCCGAATAACAAAAAGTGATTGTTTAATTTTATTCCTTTCCTATGAAGAAGGTTGTTCTTTGCACTGCAGCAATATTTAATCTTCTCTTATTCATTCCTGCATATAACCTTTTATCTTTCCCTGCGGAGAATCCGACAATAAATTTTGAAAGCATGTTCAATAAGTCTATACAATACATAATAGACGAGAACTACACAAAGGCTATAACTGGTTTTGAAAAACTTGATTCAATAGACAATAAAAATTATCTTGCAAAAATAACAAATAAATACTCCATCTCAAGAAAAAATTTTATACTAAAACTCCTTGAGAATATACCTACTAATTCATTACAACCTTGGAATTTGCTACCTGCGTTCAAAAAAGGATTTGGGAAAAGCAATTGGATATTTAGAGAAAGCTATTGAGCATATTTCAAAAAAACATAATGCATTCGCCTATGAAGAGCGTAATGCCCCAATTTCAGCACATTTTGAACTTGGAAAAGCATACCAATTAACAAATAAACTGGACGAAGCTACATCCCAATTTAGAAAGTGTATTGCCCTTTTACCAAAAAGGAATCTTCTGCAGGAAGAACTGTCCAGACATATTGAGATGTGTGAATTTGCAAAGTCTCAGATGGCCAATAGACTCAATGTTAAAATAAGCAACCTTGGCGAAAAGATAAATTCAACATATTCTGATTTTGGTCCAATATTGAATACTGATGAATCTATAATGGCTTTTACCTCCAATCGTTTAGGCAGTACTGGCCAGGAAATTGCAAAAAACGGAAATTATTATAATGATATTTATATTTCTAATTCTGATGGACATTTTTGGTCAGATCCGCAAAATATTAACGGCAAAATAAACTCTAAATTCAATGATGTTGCGGCTGGATTATCTTCTGATGGACAACAACTTTTTCTGTTTAATGATCAAACAGGGTATAGCTATTTATACCAAAGCAATTTTTTTAATGGCGAATGGTCACCTATAGAATTTATAAATGAAAATATGAAAGATTCTTCTTTAGAATCCCATTCGTCAATATCACTGGATGGAAGCTTACTATATTTTGCAAGCTCTCGAGAAGGTGGTTATGGAGGCACTGATATATACCGATGCAGAAAACTGCCAAATGGAGCATGGGCCAAAGCAGAAAATCTTGGACCTAAAATCAACACAAAACATGATGAAATATCGCCTTATATACACCCAAATGGTTCAATTTTGTTCTTTAGCTCAAAAGGACATCAGAATCTGGGAGGATTTGATATATTTTCTTCAGAAATTGATGAAAACCAGGAACTTGCCACTCCGAAAAATATTGGCTACCCAGTTAATACAACTGGAGACGAAAGTTATTATGTATTAAATGCAGAGGGTAGAAGAGCATACTTTTCATCAACGAAACCAGGTGGTCTTGGAAATGAGGACATTTATGTAGCTGAATTCTTTGATTATGAAAAAATCGCAGTCACAATCTTAAAAGGCACAATCACCATAAAAGACCAAGGTGATTCTGAAGCGCAAGCAGAAATCTTAGTTTATGACAATGCTGACTTATCTTCTCCTCCTGGAATTTTCAAACCGAATTCGTCTACAGGCAAATATGTTATTGTACTTAAGCCAGGGAGAGATTATAAAATTGAATATCTCCTCAATGATCTAATAGTAAAAACAGATCATATTTTTGTACTTGAAGAATCTGTTTATCAGGAAATAGAAAAAAGTGTGATAATGGAACCCATTGAATTAGATGCAGAATAGCCATTCTATTTGTTCTTTGGTTTCCCAAAACGAAATAATTCTTTTTTGTATATTTATTGGCAAAATAATTGTTTAACCCAAATGAGTTCTAATTGGAACCAATTCAATTTACTATTATGAAACATGTTTTAAGCAGATATGGTATTGTCGTTCTTGGGTTGTTATTATGTAGTACTATAGTCCATGGCCAGGCGTTTACAGCTGAAGAAGGCCTTAGTGTCAGAGAGCTGTTTAGGACTGGGAATTATGGAATAGCTTTAAAAAAGTTCGAGAAACTATCTGAGGAGGATCCAAAAAATATGGATTATAAATATAGCATTGCCCAATGTTTCCTATATATAAATAATGATAAATCATCCGCTATTCCCTTACTTCAGGAAGTCTGGAAAAACGATGACCTAAACCCTGAAGTCTTATTTGACTTAGGTTGTGCTTACCATTTTAATATGCGATTTCAAGAAGCAATCGATTCTTTTAATGAATATAAATCCTTAGTAAATGATGTGGCGAATAAAGAAAGGGCCGAAAGAAAAATTGAAATGTGCTATAATGCTATGGAATTAATTAAATATCCCTTAGATGTAACATTTGAAAATTTAGGTGCAAAGGTAAATTCGCCATATCCTGACTTTTCTCCTTTTGTTCCTGCAGATGAATCATATCTTGTCTTTACATCAAGAAGAAAAGGTAATGTGGGGCACATGCTTGATTATGATGGATTTTATACCTCAGACCTATATATGTCTACCGTTAAAAAAGGGGCATTTTATAAAGCTGCCAATATTAGTATAATAAATACAGAATCAGATGAGGAAGCCGCTGGCATCTCATCTGATGGTTCAAAGATACTTGTATTTGTTGATGACGTTTTTCGGAATATTTATGGCAATATCTTCTTTTCAACAAAAAGAGGAAGATCTCTTCAAAATTTAGCCTCAATGGGAAAAACCATTAATAGTCCAACGAGTATTGAAACTTCTGCAGCAATTACAAAAGATGGGAATATCCTATATTTTTCTAGTGATAGACCAGAAGGTTATGGAGGTATGGACATATATATGTCAAGGTTATTACCAGATGGGTCCTGGGGCATTCCGATTAATCTTGGGCCAAAAATAAACACTAAATATAATGAAGAATATCCCACATTATCCTTGAATGAGAATCTCTTGTATTTTAGTTCTGATGGCCATAATTCGATGGGAGGCTATGATCTCTTTAGATCTGAGTTTAGCATTAAAGCTAATGAATGGGGCTCTCCATCTAACCTTGGTTATCCAATCAGCACAACTGATGATGATATGACTATATCCTTTGCAGCAATATGGGATACCCAAAAACAGTTAGCGTCAAACAAGCATGCATATATATCCACATACCGAAAAGATGGTTTCGGAGACCTTGACATTTATCGAGTTACATTTAACAAAGAAGAATCGCGTCTTACAACAGTGCGTGGTTTGATCATCGAAAAGATTCCTGTTGATATGAATGAATATAAAATCTTTTACCATTATTCTAAAGCTGGTGAAGAATTGGTGGTGCCAGAAGAATGTTACCCATGGGATGATAGATCCTGGAGATTGAAAGAAGAAAAAAAAGTAATGGTCAGGCCTGGTTATGAATATAGATCCTTGTTGTTTTTTGATAAGAATGGCCAGCAAAAAGTTTTTTCGAGCAAAAAATATCCAAAGAATGACAATACGCTGAAAATTGTCAAAATTAAAAATAGCTTAATAAAGAAGAAAAATTACACCCCTCCAATTCAGATATATGAGGAAACTCCTCTAATTGAAACAAATATATATGTAACAAATAAAATGAGCGGTGAGGAATTTTCTTATGTTCCTTCTAGAAAAGGTAAATACACAATCCTATTGCCACCAGGAGAATATGAAATGAAATTAGAACATGCTAAATATAAATCCTTAACTTATAATCTAAGCATATGGGACAAAGGATCATTTGTACCTGAAAAGGTTAAAAATTTTATCTTCGAGCCTGAAAAATAAAGAAGATTAAATGCTTCTCCATCTGTTTCAATGAAAAAATGGCATTTCAAATACAGAATATCCATTATTATGCATTAAAGATTATATCGTTGATCAGATGTAAATTTTATATTATCGTTTGTACGTTTACCTTTTGTATAATATCTAATCAACCTTATGCGCAGTTCGTTGATCCAAAAGTTGGAAAAGATTTTTTTAACAATAAAAATTATATTGCTGCAATTTCAGTTTATGAAAGACTTCTGCTAAAAGACAAAGGAAATCCTGAATACAACCATTATTTAGGTATCTGTTATTTAAATTCAAATATTAACAAAAGACTTGCAATCCCCTATCTTGAGAAAGCCATTAGAGCCCCAAAACCAAAACCAGATGTATTATTTGACTTAGCCTTGGCCTATCATTATTCAGATGACTTTGCAAAGGCTCTTGACTTATATTCAAAATACAAATTGAATGGTAAAGGCCCCAAACAAGATTTAGTGGATCGAAAGATTGAGATGTGTGAAAATGGAAAACTTTTAAGTAAGGCAAGTGAGTTTGTCTCTTTTGAAAACCTTGGCCCTTCAATCAACTCAAAATTTCCTGATTATTATCCATTCGTTGCAAAAGACGAATCATATATTGTATTCACATCCCGAAGAGGTGGCGTACTAGAATTTGATGGTTTTTACCAATCTGATATCTATATATCTGAAAATACAACAGGAACTTTTGGATCTTCAAAAAATGGTGGAGCAACAATCAACTCAGACTTTGACGATCAAGCGGTAGGCTTGTCAAATGATGCAGATAAACTTTTTATTTATCTTGATAACATTAAGGAATATGGAGATATCTATACCGCTGACCGCGATGGCAAACGGTTTGGGAAAATGGTAAAACTAGGTGAAAATGTAAATTCTAATGATTTTGAAACTTCTGCTTCTATCTCTGCGGATGGAAACACCTTGTTTTTTACTAGCATCAGGCCAGAAGGACAGGGCGCACTAGACCTATATATGTCAAGGAAGCTTCCAATGGGTGACTGGGGCTTGCCGCAGAATCTTGGTTCTCAGGTAAATACTAAATACAACGAAGATTTCCCTACTCTTTCAGAGGATGGACAAACACTTTACTTCTGCTCTGAAGGCCATAATAGCATAGGTGGATATGATATCTTTACGAGTCAATGGGAATCCGAATCAAATTCATGGTCTAAACCAAAGAACATTGGCTATCCAGTCAATAATGGCATGGATAATAGGACAATCTCATTTTCAGAGAGTGGAAAAACAGCATATATCTCCGCCCTTAGAAAGGAAGGGCTTGGCGACCTCGATATTTACAGGGTGAAATTCCCTGTTAATATTATCATCCAGCTCCAGCTGCCTACCAAAGACCCTGATAATCCAATTATTAAGGATGCATACGTGCAGCTTAATAATCCGCTCCTTAAACGATCATATACTTTTAAAGCTAACAAAAATACCGGTTTTTACACTATAATATTGAACCGGCGAGGGACCTTTACACTTAAAATTGAGGCAGAAGGTTATGAGCTCCATACAGAAGAATTAGATTTGAGGCACACTAAAGACAATGACATAAATTTTAAATTTGTAAACCTAATCCCAAATAATTGATTGGTGAGCAGTACTTAAAACCAATATGTTTATTAATCTTCCATATTGAACAAGCAGATTGATTTATGAAACTTAAACTTGAGAAACCTCTTGCCTTCTTTGACCTGGAAACTACCGGTGTTAATGTTTCCTGCGACAGGATTGTTCAAATTGGGATTCTCAAGATATACCCGGATGAAACCTTGGAGCAGTACAACCAATTGATCAATCCAGGCATCCCTATTCCCGAGGAAACATCGGCCATTCATGGAATTACAGATGCGGATGTGGCTGATAAACCGTCATTCAAGGAGATAGGGGCAGAATTAGTAAAGATGCTGGCAGGATGTGATTTAGGAGGGTATAACTCCAACAAGTTCGATATTCCACTGCTCATGGAGGAGTTTCTTCGGAACGAGATTGATTTTGACATTTCGGATAAACACCTAATTGATGTCCAAAACATATTTCACAAGATGGAGAAACGCACATTGAGAGGTGCTTATAAGTTCTATACCGGAGCAGTTATGGAAAATGCCCATGATGCAATGGCAGATACAGAAGCAACTTTTCAGGTGTTCCTGGCACAAATAGCGCGTTACGAAGGAATAGAGTACAATAGCGAGGAGGAGAACAGCCTGACTCCCATTAAAAATGACATCCCGGCACTTGCAGAATACTCCACAATGCGTAAAACTGCTGATTTTGCGGGACGTATTGCGTACAATGAAGAAGGGGTTGAGGTGTTTAACTTTGGTAAGCACAAAGGCAAGCCTGTGATAGACGTTCTTGAGGCAGAGCCCTCATATTTGGATTGGATGAAGAAAGGAGATTTCCCCAAGTACACCATCAAAGTCCTAGAGCAAATTTGGAACAAAAATAGAAGGCAATGAAAATTATATGTGTGGGAAGAAATTATGCGGATCATGCAAAAGAACTAAAGAACCCAGTTCCTAAGGAACCGGTTATCTTTATGAAACCAGATTCAGCGATAATCCGTAATAACCAGCCATTTTTTATTCCGAAATTCTCACAGAACATACACTATGAAGTAGAACTTGTATTAAAGATTAAGAAGATAGGAAAAAATGTCTCTGAAAAATATGCAAACAAATACTACGATCATATTGGAATTGGAATTGACTTTACAGCAAGAGACCTGCAATCAAAATTAAAAGAAAAGGGGTTGCCATGGGAAAAAGCTAAAGGATTTGACGGCTCTGCCCCTTTAGGGAAATTTATATCAAAAACCAATATAAAGGATCTAACAAATATTAATTTTCACCTGGATATTAATAAAGAGACGGTACAAAAAGGTAATACTAAAAATATGCTTTTCTCTTTTGATGCCATAATTGCTCATGTAAGTCAATATTTTGCTTTGAAAATCGGCGATTTAATATTTACAGGGACCCCAGCTGGAGTTGGCTCTGTTAATATAAATGATCAACTAGAGTGTTACATTGAAGATGAGAAGCTCCTAAGCTTTAGGGTTAAGTAGATTAAAAAGAGTAAAAAAGGCGTTTTTATTTTTTCATCAGTTTCCTTGATCCTGATTTTTCACCACTACTTATTCTCAATACATAGATTCCTTGACTTAGGTCGTCCAAGTTTGGGACGGAGATATTTCTATAACTTTCTGCATCAAATGAAACATTAATCTCTCTCAGGCATCTACCTGATAGATCTAAGATTTCAAAAACAAACTCCCTATGGGTTTCTGAGTAATACAGGTAAGATAATGAATTGCCTATTGGATTTTCAATGATATTTAAAAATTCATAGATCTCAAAACCAAGAGAACATCCAAATGTATCTACTACTGCTGGATAGGGTGTACCTAAACATTTGTCTATTATATCAGGAACTCCGTCATTGTCTTCATCCTTATCTTGAGCAATACCAGTCAAATTATAATAAGCCATCATAAAATTGGGGATTCCATAACCCAAAAAATTATCTGGCGCATTAGCTTGAGACCCACTCTCCTGTATTGCATTAAAGATCTCCATATTAGTAGCATCCGGGACAGCCTGCCATAAACATGCAGCCATTCCCGCAATAACCGGTGCAGCAAAGGAGGTGCCATTTCCTGATTGTGTTAAACCCATTTCAGTAATCGTAACTGTGCCCTGTCCCTGTCCAACGACATTAGGCTTGATTTCACCATCAGAACTTGGGCCCGTAGAGCTGAATGAAGCATAATTTCCTTGCCCATCAACTGCGCCAACCGCCAAAACACTATCACCATCTGCTGGAGCTATAATATACTGCCAGGAAGACCCACCAGAATTTCCTGCTGAGTTAATCACCAATATTCCTTTGCTCGCAGCAATGTCTGCTCCTAAAGATATCCTAGTAGTATTGCCATCCATATCAGCATAGGTGTGATTTTGAGAGGGATCTGTAAAGGTTTTATAACCCAAGGAAGTACTTATAAGATCCACACCCGCACTATCAGCAAATTCAGCAGCAGACACCCAATTATCTTCCTCAATTAAATATTCAGAGTTCGTATCTTCCGACCTTAACAGAAAATAATTAGCCTTGGGTGCAGTACCTACAATTAGTCCAGGGATATTTGCTGCTATTATTGAAAACACCCAAAGACCGTGCTGGCCATTATCATAAACACTATCGTTTCCATCTACAAAATCCCACGTACCCAAGACCTGCCCCTTATCAAACAAACTATCAAATGCAGGGTTGGTGTCAACATCTCTAAATCCTGCATCAATAACCGCAATGGTCATTCCTTGTCCTCTGTATCCCAATGAATGAAGAATATCGCCTCCCAACATTGAAATCTGATTATATGCTTGTCCATATTCATTTCCGGTAATCTGAGTCATCGTTGGAATAGGTTGTACAGATTCTAAAAGCCATTTATCATTGGGTAAACCACCTTTTTCTGGAACCGTAATATTCGCAGGCACCTGTTTCCCAATGATATCGATGCCTTTGACAAAACCAAGCTGCTGCAGACTATCAATAAGTACTGAGTCACTTGAATAGACTACAATGGAATTAAACCACTTGGATTTGTTTAACACCAAGACACCATAACCTCTTATGCTATCAACATAAGCCGGATCTATTGGTAAATCATTTTGAACAATTGCAATACCTTGGTTTGTACGTCTAGCTATTGCCTTTGGGGAAAGAAAATCTGAAGGGCTGCTTATTGCAAAAGGAGTATTGCTCTTATCAGTAAAGGAAATCCTATATCTGTTAAGTGTATCCTGTGAAAAGGAGAAACTTGTATATAAAAGCAAGAAGATGGCGAATAAAATATATAAACTTATCCTCAATCCCGTTTACTTATATTAATTACCAGAAGAATTTATAGTCATATGAAGATGATATCCCCATTTGGTACTTGAAGCTTCCCATTGCTCCCTCGTATTGTTGATTAATGTATCCTCCCAATGAATTCCAATCTTATAAACAAGCCCAATACCGGCTGCATAGCCCTCTTGAAAATAATCATAAGTATTTCCCAAATTCTCATCCTTCTGATTAACTATCAGTGTTGAGTCAAAATCAATACCACCAAGCGTCATAGGCATATTTACATCTGAATACTGGCAATTCCACTCTTCAGCTATATTTGCAGCATTTCCATTCCATGATAAGTCATTACGCACTGGAAAAACCAACTTTCTATATTTGATGTTCTCCTCTGTTCTCTCCACCATACTGGCAGTCCGATTAGCATACCAAATATCCTTAATAACCCAAGGCATCGTTGAATTACTTCGTTTATACCGCTCAATTCTCATTGTTTCCCTGCCTTCACTATCCAAATAAACGGATTCATTCACCTCTTTGATCTGGTAAACAGATGTATCGATGGCAATGGGCTCAAAAAAATCATCCCTTATTATAGAATCCACATCGTAGATAATCCTTGAACCTACATTGTTTGGGTAATAATTATAACCCATATCTAACTCAGTAGGGCTATCCTTTTTACAAGAATATATCCCAAAGAGCAGGAGCACCAATATTATATTACTTGGTTTAATCATTATTTGCTAATACGAGAATAAATCAGGTTGGTTTTCATTTTCTATTTCATTTATTGAATAATGCCACCTCCAATCATATCTATACCTTCATAAAAAACTGCAGATTGACCTGGAGCAATTGCCTTAACTCCCTGATGGAAATCTACCTTTACTTCGGATTCGTCCCCAGATATAGTGCTAATCGCACCAGGGTCTTTGTACCTTATCTTAGTAAGAGCTTCAATTTTATCAGGCAAGCACTCATATTTCATCAAATTACAATCCTTAACAATCATTGACTGTTTTTTCAAGTCCTCTTCCTCTCCAAGAACCACTGTGTTGGTATCTGGATTAATTTCCATAACGTATAAAGGGGAGCCAACTGCTAGGTCAAGACCTTTCCTCTGACCAATAGTATAAAAGGGATAGCCTTTGTGCTCGCCCAAAAGTTTTCCATGAACGTCTACAAATCTCCCTAGACCAACTTTCTTATCCATGTCCTTAACTTTTCTTTTTAAAAATGAACGGTAATCATTATCTGGCACAAAGCAAATTTCATAGCTCTCACTCTTGTTTGCCAGGGCGGTGTATCCCAATTTAATAGCAAAATCGCGCACCTGGGGTTTGAGATAATCCGCCAGCGGAAAGATTGTGCGCTTAAGGCAAATCTGGCTCACTCCCCATAGCACATAGCTTTGATCTTTAGCTTCATCTCGAGCTTTTGAAATCCAGTATCTGGTTCCATCATTAAGCAAACGGGCATAATGCCCAGTCGCAATGAAGTCACAGCCCAAGGCATCGGCTCTCCTCAGAAGCGCCTCCCACTTAATATGCGTATTACATAAAATACAGGGGTTAGGAGTACGACCTGCCAGATATTCATCAACGAAATTGTCGATGACGAAATCTCCGAATTCGTCGCGGATGTCGATAATAAAGTGGGGGAAATCGAAATCAACGGCAGCTTGCCGGGCATCGTTAATCGAGTCAAGACTACAACAGCCAGTTTCTTTGGAAGAACCGCCGGATGTGGCATAATCCCACGTCTTCATGGTAATACCGATCACATCATAACCTTGTTGCTGCAACATCACTGCTGCCACGGTAGAATCAATGCCACCGCTCATAGCGACTAATACTTTACCCTTACGACTCATGAAAATTACGGGTTACACCCGCCTTGGCCAGTTTCACTCCTGAATTAAACCCAGTTCGTTCTCTAATTGTTCCACAGAGATTTTGTGGTGAGAATCATCATAGATCACTTTCCCTTCCCTTACAACGATCAGTTGCGGAGATTGATGTGTGACCGAGAACTTCTGGGCTATTGCATCAGAAATGTCACGATACTCAATTAGGTCAAGAAAATACAATTCGACAACTTCTTCAGGGATAGACCATCGGTCTTCCAGAAATTTTTTCACCGAAAAACTGGTAAAACAGCGACTGCTGTGTTTAAAGATACCTACGGCCTTTGAAGCAGAGAGCTCAATTAACTCATCAAGTTGAGCGAGGGCAGTAAGTCGTTTCCAATCAATCATCAATCAACAGACTTCCTCCTGGTCAGTCTGCTGTTTAGAATAAGTCGGACATGTTTCCCTGTGACATGAAGTCAGAATAACCGAAAAATATCCACAAAGAAGCGAAAGAGCGATAAATCGCTTTATTGTTTTGTTAATTTTCATCGAATTTAAAATTTACCGGGATGGAATCTGGCTGGGAATTTCCGCTGGGAATAACCCTCAGTACGTTGACCTTATACCTGAATTTGGAATTGTTTATGAATATTGTATTGAAGCGATAAATGATTGTGGAAGTTCACCATGGGCTTGTGATTCGGGATTCACAATGGTTCTTCAGGGGGATATTAATTTTGATAACGAATTAAATGTGCTGGATGTGGTTATATTGGTAAGCTTTGTGCTTGAGGTAGCAGTTCCTTCGGAAGAAGAGCTGATATCTGCAGACATGAATAGCGACAACCTCTTGAATGTGTATGTGTGTGCTTTTGTATTATCCGCGCTTGCGTATGTCACAT
>DTSC01000181.1 GCA_012965625.1 Flavobacteriales bacterium
GAAAGCGCAAATATTCATGTACACAGAACCTCAACTTCCCAAATTGACTATCATAATAATACGGTTGACGTGCATTTTGAAGTAAGTGTTAAACATAAGGAATCAAAAGAGGAAGATATTATTAGGGAAACACATAAAATGCGGTACCTGTTTATTCCGGAGTTACACCTTTTTGCTGAGCCGATGAAGGTAGTAGGTGTATACGATTGGTTATCCGAGGAACTCACCTCACCAAGATACATTACCGTTATCTGTAAAAATGATTTCGGACTCGAATAGAACCAGGAAGGTTGTTGGTATTTTTCAACATGATGAGTTATTGCACATTCATTTCTACAATCTTGCTTATAATTTATCACAACATTATAAGGTTTACGTCTTCACCTTAAATCAAGATTTGGATACCCCGAAACTTGTTGATTTGAAAAGTTTGACCAACGTTACATTTATTAATTATAGACAAAATGACCATTTGGTGTTTCAACCAAAGCGAATTCTTCAAAAGTTGGGGTTGATAAAGCAATCTTTGTTTTTATCCGAGTTGACCTATTTGATCAACAAGGAGAAAATTAAGTTTGATTATTTATTTGGAATCGAAAAGAAGGGTTTGGTACTTATGAATAGAGTTCATGCCCCAAACAGTACCAGAATATACTTTAGCCTCGAATTATATAACGTCCCGCCTTTTGATACACCATACGAATTTGATAAGTTGAGACGTCTTGAGGTCAAATATCATCACTTATGCGATCATACTGTAATACAGGATAAGAACAGGGCATTGTACTTAGCTGACTACAATCACGTGGATTTTGACAAAATGAATTGGATATATCTACCGGTTAGTATAAAAGGGGATGTAAATACTGGTAAATCCACCTATTTGCATAAAAGGCTACACCTGGATTTGAGTAAGAAAATTATTCTAAACTATGGTATGGTGGCTGAAAGGAGGTACTCAGTTGAGGTAGCAAGTGTTTTGAATAATCTTGATCCGCAGTATATTCCGGTGTTTCACGCAAGAGTGAATGAAGAGGTTGTTGATAAAATTCGTTTGTTTGATAACATCGTTCTATCTCAGGATTTTATTAAAGAAAGCGACTTAAATAATCTTATTTCATCAGGGTATATAGGAATTAGTATTTACAATAATGATGACAAGAACAACAAATTCACAATTTTATCATCTGAAAAAAATGCCAGGTATTGTCAAAACGGAATTCCATTTATTTGTCTTTACAGTAGCGAGACTAACGCTATTTATCAACAACTCAAGTATTTTGAGATGGTCGGAAGTTTGGAAGAGATTCCTGAGGCTATAGCGAAAATAGATAGAAACTATTCAGGGTATCAGAAAAATGCAATTGAGGCATTCAATAAGTTTTACTCCTTTGATAATAATTTCCCGCATTTGCTCAAAGAAATTGAGTGAAAGATATTTTTAAATTGAAATAGTTTAAGCGTATAAAATAATATCACAAACCGAATATCTTACTGGCTTACGCATTTATCATTAGCTGCTCTCTAGAATAGATTCTATTATTGTAACTGTAACCCTCCCGAAAAATTTATTGATCAAGGGTATTCAGCTTGTTATTCTTCAAAGATGTACTAATGATTTGTGGCTTGTCTAAACACCAGAGAAACTCAGTCAATTGATAATAGTGGCCAATTAAGATATAGATTATATGATCAATGTTCTGTTCATAGCGATTGAATTTGCCCCCGTAAGCACAACAGGAAACTTCAGATCGTTGAAGTTCGTGAAGTATTTCAGGGACTTCGGTATCAATCCAATTGTGATAACTCTCGATGTAGATAGCGCAAGCCGTATATTTGCGTATGCCAAGGTTGATTATACGCTCTTGGAAGATTTGCCAGAAGGAACTAACATATATAGAATACCCTGTGGTGATTTGTCAAAATATTATACCAATAATATCAGGAGATTTCTCACCATATATTTTAGTACCAAGGATAAAATTGCAGAGGCATGGGAGAAAGGAGTAATGAATAATATACAAGGTATTATTGACAAGCATAAACCGGAAGCAATTCTAGCTACGCTACCTCCCTTTAGCACTGGGAGTCTTGCAGTTAATATATCTAAAACGTTCAACTTGCCTCTAATAATTGACATGCGAGATGGATGGTCTAAGTGGTGCCTAGCTCCTTACGGATCCTGGCTACATTATTACTTCACTTACCGTGAAGAAAAAAAACTATTTAAGCGAGCTGATGTCATTACTACAGTTACTGACCAATTAGCGGATATTTTTAGGGATTCTCATAATGAAATTAATTCTGACAAGTTCAAAGTGGTCACCAATGGATATGATGAAAATCTGTCTTTTGAGGATAAAATTGAGGTCCAAGCATATCAGGAAAATAAAGAATATGTAATCGGATACACTGGTGCATTTTATTATTATCCCAAAGGAAGAAGAGACATGATGTTACCATGGTGGAAAAAGAGATTTCATCGAATATTTCAGTATTCTCCGGTCAAAGAAGATTGGTTATATAGAAGTCCGTATTATTTCTTCAAAGCTGTCCGTATGGTCCTAGACAACAATCCACGTATAAATATCAAGATTAAATTTATCGGCGAAAAGCCTGATTGGTTGGAGCCCATGGCGGCTGAATTCAGTCTACTCGAGAATTGTCAGTTTGGTGGTGTAATGCCTCGTAATCAAATGTTGAAAGTTCAGAGAAGTTTTGACGCTTTTTTGTGCACATCCGTAAAGGTGATCGGTAACTATGATTATGTTTTGGCATCCAAAACTTTTGATTATTTACTTTTGCATAAACCGTTGATAGGGTTTGTTACAGAGGGGGCACAAAGAGAATTTATTCAAGATTCGGGCATTGGGTTCATCTGTGATCCAGATAATATATCCGAGTCCGCACAAATATTGGAAAAGATTATTCTAGGCAATTACACAATGACGCCCAATATTGAATTTCTATCAAAATTTAGCAGGCTAAAGACTGCTGAGAAATTAGCCGGTTTATTAAAATCTGTTGTAAGATAAGCTCATCATACTGGGTAAAATAAAGCGATTAAAGAACCTTAATTCAAGGTGTTAAAATATCTCGCACATTGAGGGAAACCATGAACTTATAATCATGTCTGCCCAGGCCTCAAATTATTATATTTTTCTAATTTACCTCTTATATTTGCACCCCAATATCGCCCAAAAGGGTAAGAGATGCTTAAATTAAATTTAGGTTGCGGACAGATACGTCCAGATGGATGGATCAATACAGACTCATCTTTAAATAGCCTTATTCAGCAATTTCTCGTTGGGCGCTTGATCGCAAAACTTATGGGGTCTACCTCCTATCAATCGAGCAATGCGAAATACATGAGCCTCAATAGGAGGTGGAAATTCAAAGGTGAATCGGTTGATATCGTTTATGCATCACACCTCTTTGAACATCTATCCATAAAAAGCACCAAATTATTTTTGAACGAGGCATATAGAACACTCAAGTCTGGTGGTATTATTAGGCTTGTAATACCTGATTTGCTCTCGAATGCCAGCGAGTATGTTATGGAAAATGAAAAGGGAAACAAAGAGGCCGCAGCGCAATTTATGTGGGTGTTAAACCTGCATAGGGAAGGGCAATACCCAAAAGGTAATTTAATGCATGATTTGATTGGATGGATGCAGGGATGGCCCCATCAGCATAAGTATATGTATGATAGCTACTCGCTCACACAACTGTTCAAGGAGGCTGGGTTTGAAAAAATTGAGGAAAGTGTTTATGGTGAGAGCAGCACCATTCAAGATATAACTAGCGTTGAGGACCCTGCTATAGGTGGCTATGGAAACTCGCTATATATGGAGGCAATTAAAAAATAGAACCAATGTCAATCAAAGAGAGTATTTTGAGGATAGTTTTTCCCATTGGGAGCAATGGAAGCATCCGTCTGGGTCCGATGAAAGGCATGCAGTATTTAATCAATCACAATTCGCGGTGGGCGCCGATTTTTGGACGGTGGGAGCCGGAGCTGCAATCTGTTTTTTGTGAAGTTATAAAGGAAGGTGACGTGGTATATGATCTTGGAACAAACTTTGGTTTGCATACAATGTTGTTTTCAAGGCTTGTGGGAGAATCAGGCAAAGTATATTCGTTTGAACCTTTGGTAAAAAATATTAAGCTGATTAATAACAACTTACAACTCAACAACATCCAGAATGTAACGCCTGTTAACTGTGCTGTAACAAATTATAAAGGATCCACAAAATTTAACTTAGGAGTCCACGATGGTCAGGGTAGCATGCAGGGCATTGGGAGTGAGTCTGGAGAAACAATTGAGGTAGAAACTACCACGTTAGATGATTTTATTGGAACGGGAAATTCAATGCCTGACGTGATAAAAATTGATATTGAAGGAGAAGAATCCAACGCACTTATAGGCTTTAAGGAGAGTATTGGTAAATGCAAGCCCACAATTATTGTTGAATTACATACACCAGAGCAGGATAAAAGAGTAGGAGAGTTTTTTATTGAACATGGTTACTTGGCGTATAGAATAATTAAGACAAATTATGACTCCAATTCACCGATAAAGTATTTGAGCAGAATTGAAGACTTGAGCTCACCCTGGCCCACTGAAAATGGAATTTGGGGTACAGTTGTGGGCGTTCATGCTGATAACTCTCTGTTTTAAGCTGCATGAAACCAACATGCAATAATCATCATCCTGTGAGTCAAAGATATTTGGCATGTTGGTTCCACTTATTCAGCCTGCCTTGGCCGCATCTCTTTTGGAAACCACAGTTTTGATCAGCAATATTGCAATTATACCCAGATGAAATTTTCCATTTGCTATTTACAATACAACCGCATCGATCTGCTGCTGAAAAGTTTGGATAATATCCAGAAGCAGACATACGATAATATTGAGGTAGTGGTAAGTGATGATTGTTCTGAGGACGATACGGTAGAAAAGATAAAAGAACTGCAAAAATCCTATAAGTTCCCATTGATATTTAGCCGTAATGAGAAGAACATGGGCTACGATTACAATTATAGAAAGTGTCTTGAACTGGGAAGCGGGGAATATTGTTTAGCGTTGGGCAACGACGACACTATTTATGAACCTGACTGCATAGCGTATTTGGTTGATTTTTTGAAACAACAAGATTACCCCGAAATAGGTTACTGCAATTTTGTAGAAGAAAACAATCCAGGGGTTGTAGTAAAAAGAGCAAAGGCAACAAAAGTACTCGGAACCGGAGTTGGTGTCGCCCTAAACTACTATAATGCATTTAGCTTTGTTGGAGGGTTGATTTATAAGAAAGAGACCTTTGATAAGTACAATACCGATAAACACGATGGTACTGTTTACTCTCAAATGTATTTGGGGGTATTGATGGTTACCTCCGGATGCAGGCTGTTTTCAATTGAGAGGCCTTTGGTATTGAAAGACATACATTTTGATGATGGCTCATTTAGATGGTCTTTTTATAGGGATGGTTTGCCCAAAAAATGGAAAGAGTACAAGGAAATGCAGGGTGGTTTACCTTCCGTAGCCAAAGTATTGATTAATGCTGTTGAAGATGGAACAGGGTCGAATAAAAGTTCCATTGCATTTAGAATTCTCAAAAGGATATATTCGGTGACCTTTCCGTTTTGGATTATCCAGTACAAAAAATACGGCAGTATAGCAGCGGCGGTTGGACTCATATCGGGCTTGTACCCCCCTAAACTGGAATCATATCTGAAAATAAACTCGATCCAAAAAATCAGATTGAATATGATTTACTTTTTCGTTTCAATTGCGGGGTTGGCATTCCCGTCTTTTTTGTTTGAAAAGGTGAAAAACCGGCTTTATATGTGGGTTAGGCGTAAAATATAGAACGGGAGTAACTATTAGATAAAATTTGGATTAGGGAATAGCAGATTATGAGAAAGGAGATCACTTTTATTGTAGATAGGGATTCAAAGGAGTATACGGGATTGGCGTATTCATATATCAGGGCTTATGAAAAACTAGGTTATAAATGCGATTTAGTTGCCTTTAATGTAGATAAGTACCTGTATAGAGTATTGAACTTAATACCGGTGTTGAGAGACCAATATATGGCAAGTCAACAGCGTGAGCTTTTGCGAAAAATCAAAAAAACACGTTCAAAGGTTGTCTATGTAATCAAGGGATATTTCTTAATGCCGCGAACAATTGATGAGATAAAAGAACAAGGAAAGCATGTGATGTGTTTTTATCCTGATGACCCTTTCAGCACAAGTTTTGGTTCATCAAATGCATATGTACGGTCATCCATCAATCATTTCAGTACATATCTTATCTGGCATAAGGAATTGATTAAATCCATTAAGGATACGGGATGTGAAAATGTCTTTTACATACCCTTTGCCGTAGACCCGGATATTATTACTCCTCCTGCCAACTTCCCTGATAATGCGCCTGAAGATGACTATTATGATGTTTCCTTCATTGGTAACTCCGACAGGGAGAGGATTGATGTAATCAAAAGAATATCTGAACAGTTAAATGGTTGGAAAGGCAAGAAAGTGGTATTTGGAAATGGATGGAAAGGCATAGAAGGATTTGATTGTATGCCTTCAATAGGTGGAGTAAATTATTTGCAAACAATGCATCGGTCTAAGGTTAACCTCAATATCTTGCGTGACCAAAATAAGAATTCACACAACATGAGAACTTTTGAAATTCCCGGTGCAGGTGGTTTTATGTTACATGAATATAGTGAAGAGGCAGCAGGGTTTTTCAAGGAAGGTAAAGAGGCTGAATTCTTCCGTGATGTTGAAGAGTGTTCGGATAAGATCAGGTTCTATCTGAAAAACGATGAATTAAGAAGTAAAATTGCCCGGGCGGGATATGAGAAGATCTTCTCATCAGGATATACTTATTCAGAGCTGGTAAAAGATATTGAAGAAAAGATTTCATTGCAGCCTAACAGCACACCTAGCAAGATTTAGCATCTAAGTTTTTATTTATTTCTCTACAACAACACCAGAAGAATGGCTTTTCATGTTGTACCTGTCTGTGGAATCAGCAGAATATCACCATGAAGCGAATGATTCACATCAAATACTAGTGGCAATCCAATGAAATTTGGCTTTTTTACGATCTCCACATTTGATCTTATTCCCTTATGTAAGCACATAACGGATCATGTGTGTCTGCTTAGTGATGAGAATTCCGTAGATATGGTTCAATGTCAAGTAGCCAATACTCTGGAATACCATAATAAAGTACGAAAAATAAGCATTGGAGAGTTTGCCGGCCGTACGGACGTACGGTTACAATCTTTCCAATTTAAAATAGCAAAATATTTCAAACTAATATATCAGATGATTCGATTTCAGATCAAGAATAGATCTGCGATTTGCTACACTGTAGATTTACCGACATTGAATATTTTTTTGCTGATCCGAAGCCTGTTTTTTTTCAATAGGAACTACGTGATTTATCATCAGTTTGAGATTTTAGAACCAGATGCGTATACAGCGTACGACCGGTTTAATCTTGCTCTATTTAAAATGATGAAAAAAAGGCTGGATTTGTTCATCTGCCCAGAGGCAAATCGAATTGAATATTTTATTGAAATTTCTGGCAAAGCGACCTACAGAACCTATTTGTTTCCCAATACAACAACTCCCACACATTGGGTTGCTGATACCCATATTTCAAATGACAAGACTATAACAATAGCACATATCGGTACTGCAGTTGGTGGCCACTATACCCAGCAATTTTTAGAAGTGATATCTGATCTCGATGGAATAAGAGATTATAAGGTGCAATTTATTGGTTATTTACCGACAGAAGTTAAGAATTTGGTCCAGTCATATAACCTCCCACATCTTGAACTAATTGATGACCTGCCTCACAAGAAACTACAGGAATATTATGGAAAAATAGATATCGGAATCATTTTGTATAAGGATCTAGGGATAAATTACAAGTATTGTGCTCCCAATAAGTTGTATGAGTATTGGGCCAACGGAATTTATGTAATAGCGCATCCGTTGGATGGACTGGTGTCAATTTTTGCAGATGACAAATTGGGAAAGCTTTGCGATATGGATAATGAAGCTGAATTTAAAAATGCTGTTTTATCTGCTATGGAAGAGTGGGATAACAATACCAGGGTTCAGATTATGGCTATTTTTGAAGAGAAATATTCAATCAAAAGATATTTTGAAGGGTTATCTCGAATATTAAGTGAACAGTTTATTAATTAAATGAAAAAGTTAATAGCCGTAATTGGAACCCGTCCTGAACTAATCAAAACCGCTCCTGTCATTCGGCAATTCTCTGAAATGGGCCTGAGGGAGAAGCTTATCATAGTAAATACAGCCCAGCATAAAGATCTGCTAGATCCTTTTTGGGGCCTTTTTGGGATAGATTATGATTATAAATTAGATCTTATGGTTTCCGGACAGAACTTGAGTAAATTAACGAGCCGGGCAATTATTCAGTTTCAAGGGTTGCTTGATAATTTGTTAAATGATGACATTGTACCGGCGGGTATATTGGCACAAGGTGATACAACTACTGTTATGGTTTCTTCTATGGTAGCTTTTTACAATCAGATTAAGTTCTTACATCTTGAAGCTGGCTTACGAAGCGGTGATTTGCAAAATCCGTTTCCTGAAGAGTTTAACAGAAAAGTTGCGAGTATGGTGACCTCAGTTCATTTTGCTCCGACCCAACTTGCAAAGGAAAATTTGATTAATGAAGGTATTAATACCAAGAACATATTGGTTACCGGTAATACAGTGGTTGATGCTTTAAACTACATTACCAGTACTGAAAACTATAAACACGGTTGGAATAACAGCGAGCTATCAATGAAGTTGAAAAACAGAGAGAACATTGTTCTGATAACTTGCCATAGAAGAGAAAATTTTGGACAAAATCTAAAAAATATAATTGAGGCAATTAAGAAATTAGCAGATGTTCACCATGATTATTGTTTTGTATGGGCTATACATCCAAACCCTCAGGTTAAGGACACTTTGCTGTCAGCTGGATTAGCAGAGGTTGGAAACATCATCCTAACTCCCCCCGTAAACTATATTGAACTATTGAACATTTTATCTGTGTGTAGGGTGGCAATCTCTGATTCAGGAGGGATTCAGGAAGAAGCCCCTTCCTTTAATGTTCCCGTATTGGTGTTGAGAGAAAAAACCGAAAGGCCTGAGGGAGTTGAATTGGGGGTTGCACATCTGGTTGAAGCGGATGTTGATAAGATAGTGAATACCTTTAACGAGGTCATATTGGGAAAGCCGGGTAACAGGACCAATCCCTATGGAGACGGCTATTCTTCAATTAAAATTGTTGACTACATAAATCAATATTTATTCTGAAATGAAAACAAGCTTAACTGATACTTGCTTCACATGAGTGTTTTCGGAATGAATAAATTATCTGCGAATTCCGCCAACCGTATTAATAACAATGCGGCAGTTGCAAATTTGCCTTTAATAAGCTTGATAACCCTTTTATTCAGCTTATGGATATTCTTATTTGTCGATATATATATCATTTCAAAGCTGGGAATAATACTATGCGTGATTACTGCCCTTAAGTTTGTTGATGTTTTGGGTAGAGCTATTCCGATTCGTGAGTTAATTGTTCTATTGATGCTGTTGCAGCTAGTGGTGGCTCCGGTTATTAGTTACAATTATTTTGGTAATGAATCCTATTACCCAATGGAAGTTGAAGAAGGAGTTTATATTGACTATGTTCTATTTGGAATAGTAGCTTCTATTATCGGGCTGTATTTGAAAGCTAACCCGAGAAAAACAAATGTTACAGCCATTATTGATAAAATCAGAATGAGCCGGGTGAAAAATAATAAACTCGGCATCTCGCTGATATTCATTGGATTTGCATCTTTTTTTATACTACCAATTGTACCTGCATCGGTCCAGTTCTTCTTTTTATTATTGTCTAACCTGAGATTTATTGGTTTATTCTATATAGTATTTTCCAATAATAGGTACAGACTTATCTGGCTTTTGATCGTATATGGTTCTTTTGCATATAACATTATTGGCGAAGGCCTCTTTATCAACTTGTTTATATGGGGGCTCTTTCTCTTCATTATTCTCTCTTTTCAATATGAGTTCCGTTATGGTATAAGGCTAGGTCTTTTTATCAGTGGCTTTTTAATAGCTTTTTTTGTACAAACATTCAAGGAGGACTATAGAAAAGTCGTTTGGAAGGAGGAGGGGGAACAGGAATATGTGAAGTCTTTGCAAAAGGGAGAAAAAACCAAGCAGGATGTATTCCTGGAAATGGCAGCAGAGCGGGCTGGGGATACGGAAGAAATATATGAATACAGCAATTTGAATAAATTCATTGCTCGAATAAATCAGGGATGGATTCTTACACATGTTTTCAATCATGTTCCTTCCAGGGAACCCTTTACTAATGGAACGCTGCTCATTGAAGATATTTCAGCTTCCCTAATACCAAGGTTTTTAAATCCTGGTAAGAGGACTTCAGGTGGTGAGTATGGTCGTGAAAAATTTATGCGATTTACAGGAAGATATCTTCAAGAAGGCACCAGGATGACGATAGGTACTTTTGGAGACGCTTATGTTAATTTTGGATTCTATGGTGGAATTGTTTTTATGTTTTTCTTTGGTTTGTTCTTAAATCTCATTTTGAAATATATTTATTCACTGTCTCAAAACATATACCCGAGCCTGATGTTGTGGATTCCCTTCATCTTTTTATATGCAATGAGATCGGGTAACGAATTCCTTATAATACTCAATCATATTGTAAAGAGTTCCTTTGTTGTTTTTGTGATATTTTTTCTGTTCAGGAGTTCATTTCGATCGGCAAAAATATTGGATAGGACCAAGTAGAGGGTCAAATTGTTGACATGGTTTGACATTGCGAATCAGATGATTGCAGCCTGCAAAATGACAACTAAGATATAAGACTGATACATTGAAAACTGCATTAATAACTGGAATATCAGGACAAGATGGGGCCTACCTCTCCAAACTCTTGTTAGATAAAGGATACGAGGTGGTAGGTACCACCCGGGATTTAGATTCTGTTGACCTTTACAGGCTGTCTTTTCTTGATGCGAAAGAGAGTGTTAAGGTTGTTGGATGCTCATTGGATTCAGAGGCGGAGGTTGGTCGGTTAATTGAAGAAATCGCTCCTGATGAAATATATAACTTAGCTGCCCAAAGCTCGGTGGGATACTCCTTTGAAAACCCAATTGGGGCATTAAAGAATAACCTTCTTAACGTTGGGTATTTGCTCAGTGCAGTAAAGAAGGCTAAGAAAGAGATTAGGTTTTATCAGGCATCAAGCAGTGAAATGTTTGGCAATATCAATGAGTTACCGGTGAAGGAAGACTCCTATTTTCACCCTTCCAGTCCATATGGTATATCCAAGGCCGCATCACATTGGTTGACAATCAATTATAGAGAAGGCTATGATTTATATGCTGTGTGTGGCATATTGTTTAATCATGAATCATGCTTACGGGGTCAGGATTATGTAACCAAGAAAATAATTCGCGGCGCAATACAAATTGCGGAGGGCCGGATGCACAAATTGAAGCTGGGTAATCTAGATGTAACGAGGGATTGGGGCTACGCTCCCCGATATGTAGAAGCAATGTGGCTAATGCTTCAACAAGACCAACCTCGAGATTACTTAGTATGTTCTGGTTCGAGTATAAGTCTCAAGGAC
>DTSC01000182.1 GCA_012965625.1 Flavobacteriales bacterium
AGTTTGGCGGGCCTAAGGGCAGGAAGTTCATGATAAAAAGGTTCAAGCAGCTCTTGCTATCCATACAAGACAAAACCATGAATGAGCAGAAGACTATTTTAGAAACCACCATGGCTGAGTGGAAAGGTGATACTGAACAGGTAGATGATATCCTGGTGATGGGGGTGCAGTTTTGATTCCTTTTTCATTTTGATTATTCGATAGATATTGTGGTCTGTGGAAAATTAATATATCCGGTGTCTATTTATTGCCTTAAATTTGACCCATCTCTTATATTCTAATTATGAGCACGCCTGCCTATTTTGATAATAACGCAACAACTGCGGTAGACCCCAGAGTGCTGGAGGCCATGCTTCCTTATTTCAATGAAGTGCCCGGTAATCCTGGTAGTACAGGCCATTGTTTTGGTGCCGAAGCAGAAGAGGCCGTTGAAGATGCCCGCGAGACAGTGGCTGAAATGCTCAATTGCAAGCATTCCGACTTCTTGTTTACTTCGGGAGCTACAGAATCTATTAATATAGTATTGCAAAGCTTCGCTAAGATATCTGCACAAAAAAAACATTTCGTTACATTAAGTACCGAGCACAAGGCAATAATTGATACCTGCACATTCCTCAAAAAATCCGGTATTGAAACCACCTGGTTGCAAGTTTCTGAGGAGGGCCTGGTCGACCTGGAGGCTCTCGAAAAAAGCCTGAGAGATGATACTGCCCTGGTTGCAATAATGTTAGCTAACAATGAAACCGGTGTAATTCAGCCTGTTAAGGATGCAGTTGCCATTGCACATAATAGGGAAATCCCTTTCTTATGTGATGCTACGCAGGCAATTGGAAAGATTCCGGTAGATGTGTTTGATCTTGGAGTGGATTTCCTTGCTTGCTCAGCTCATAAGTTTTATGGTCCCAAAGGGGTAGGGGGGCTATATATTAGTAAAGAGATTGACAGAAAGGGGCTTTCACCAATTATACATGGTGGAGGGCAGGAAGGTGGCTTGCGCTCGGGAACATTAAATGTGCCTGGCATCGTTGGGATGGGCAAAGCAAGTGCCCTGTGCATGGATATTAAAAAAGAAGCTGCAAAGCTTGGAATCTTAAGAGACCATTTAGAGAGCGAGTTGCTGAAGATTAATGGAACTCTTGTTAATGGAATCCAGAACTCCAGACTGCCTAATACCTGCAATATTTCTTTTTCAGGTGTTGATGCCTCTATGGTAATGGAAGTTGTTAGCCAGGAATTTGCAATAGCCACTGGATCAGCCTGTAACGCTGAACTTTCAAGCCCTTCCTATGTGCTTAAGGCTATGGGCTTGTCTGATGAACGAGTTCAAGGTTCATTAAGAATCTCTGTCGGGCGTTACAACACAATGGAAGAAGTGGAACAGCTCTGTACTCGTTTGACTTCGGTAATTGAGGAGTTAAAAAATTATTAATTTAGACCAAATAAAAAATTATCTATGGATGAAAGATTCATGAAAGAGGCCATTGACATCGCTTTGGATGGCATGCGTTCAAATAAAGGAGGGCCCTTTGGTGCTGTAGTTGTAAAAGACGGTGAAATAATTGGACGTGGTGGTAATAAAGTAACCTCTTCCAACGACCCTACTGCACATGCTGAAGTTGTAGCTATTAGGGAAGCATGTGAAAACCTGGGTGTTTTTCAATTGGATGGATGTAAGATCTATACCTCTTGTGAACCTTGCCCTATGTGTTTGGGTGCCATCTATTGGGCTCGCCCAGATAAAGTTTATTATGGCTGTGATAAGCTGGATGCCGCACAAATAGGATTTGATGATGCCTTCATCTACAAGGAATTGGAGCTGCCGCTAACGGACAGAAAAATACCATTTGTTCAAGTGTTAAGAGAGGAAGCCCTGCTTGTTTTTAATGAGTGGGATGATAAGGAGGATAAAGTTGAATATTAGGCAATAGCGTAATTCTTTATTCGAAATTATCATTGTAACTTAAGCTGAAAGGACGTTGGTCTATGTCTTATTTCTTTGAGTCTTCTTTTGCTTTGAAGCCTAGGGATGCTGAATTAACACAATAGCGCTGTCCTGTTGGCTGTGGGCCGTCATTGAATATATGACCTAAATGCCCATCACATTTTGCACAGGTGATTTCTGTTCTGACCATTCCTAAGCTTTGATCTGAATTGGTATTTACCTTACCCTCCTCAGCATCATAAAAGCTGGGCCATCCGCAGCCAGCATCATATTTCGTATTTGAGGTAAATAGTTCTGCCCCACATCCGGCACAAACGTAAATACCATCTTCACTATGTTTGTAATATTTGCCAGTATATGGCCGCTCTGTACCTTTTTCACGCAATACACGATATTGCTCAGGTTCCAGCTGATGTTTCCATTCTTCTTCTGCTTTCACGACCTTTGGTTCAGTTTGGCTCTCAACCAATTTATTATTTTCTTGTGCTTCTGCACAGCTGCTTAATGCCGCAACCATTATCATGCAAATAGACAAATTTATTTTCATATTAAATTGGAATAATAGTGATACGTAATTATATTCAAAACGTTTTCTATATTTCAATATTATTGAATCAAAAAAATAAATATTGAGTATTTTTCCGAATTCATAGGAAACCAACATATTCTATTTCAACAATTATGATCAAAAGAACCATATTTAATGAAGAGCATGACCTATTCAGGGAATCGGCAAAGAAATTCTTTGAAAAGGAGATCTTGCCATATCATGATCAATGGGAGCAAGACGGCCATATATCTAGGGAGGCCTGGTTAAAAGCGGGTAAGCAAGGATTTTTGTGTACAGAATCGCCAGAGGAATATGGAGGCTCCAACGTGGATTTTCGCTACAGCGCTATTCTTATAGAAGAATTAGCAAGATTGGGTTGTTCAGGGCCTGGGTTTGCATTGCATTCGGATATTGTAGCTCCTTATATTATCCATCAGGGAACAGAAGAACAAAAAAAGAAGTGGCTGCCAAAGATGGCCACTGGTGAGATTATTTCAGCTATTGCCATGACAGAACCTGGTACGGGAAGTGACTTACAAGCAATAAAAACCACGGCTAAAAAAGACGGTGAGGATTATATCCTGAACGGTTCCAAAACATTTATCACTAATGGTTATATGTGTGACTTGGTAATAGTAGTTGCAAAGACTGATGAAAATATGATAAGCTTGATTTTGGTCGAGGGGGATAGGGAAGGATTCACCAAAGGAAAACCATTGAAAAAGATCGGCATGAAAGCCCAGGATACCTGCGAGCTTTTTTTTGACAATGTACGGGTACCCCAAAGCAACTTATTAGGTCGTGAGGGAGAA
>DTSC01000183.1 GCA_012965625.1 Flavobacteriales bacterium
GAATCCTATTGCGGTGCCAATGATGGTTCTATCAATATTACAACTGCAGGTGGAACTCCTCCTTACCAATACAGCATAGACTGTGCAAACTTTAGCTCCAACAACACCTTTACAGGTTTGTCAGCTGGCACTTATACAATTTGCGTTACAGACACATTTGGATGCCAGGGTACCGATACAATAACTATTTCCTGTCCACCAGCTGGCTGCCAAGCAAGCTTTACCTATACGGTAGATACCAATACTTGCTCGGTATCTTTTAACAATACCTCTACAGGGGCTTTCTCCTATTTTTGGGATTTTGGGGATGGCAACACATCAGCACTTACATCTCCTACTCATCCGTACAATAGTTCTGGATCTTATCTGATTTGGCTGAACGCTTACGACTCCCTGGGAATTTTGTGTGATTCAACCTATCAACAGATATATATTAACTGCAGCAACCCCTGTAACCTTAATGTATCCATTACCGGATGGGATGCTGATTGCAGTAGTGGCCTTCCTTATGGTGGAGCAAACGCTACAGTTAGTGGGTCATCTCCACCATATACCTATCTCTGGAGCAATGGGAACACGGGCCCTACCATGGCAGCCTTACCTGGAACTTATACCCTAATTGTATATGATGCTACTGGATGTTCGGATACTGGTACAGTCACCATTTCAGATGCTACCACCATCTCTTTGCAATCGAGTGTTAGCAATGAAACCTATTGCGGTGCCAATGATGGCAGCTTCACCATAGTTGCACAAGGAGGAGCACCCAACTACCAATACAGCATCGACTGTGTAAACTTTAGCTCCAACAGCACCTTTACAGGTTTGTCAGCTGGCACTTATACCATTTGCGTTACAGATACATTTGGATGCCAGGGTACCGACTCAGTAACTATTTACTGTCCGCCAGCTGGCTGCCAGGCGAGCTTTACGCCCATTTGGGATACAATTTCGCTTTGTACCGTTTCTTTTCAAAATAATTCAACCGGAGCATCCTACTACCTGTGGAATTTTGGAGATGGAAATACTTCAAATCAGATGAATCCTCAATACACTTGGTCAGCTACAGGAGTATATAATGTAGTTCTTTATGCCTATGACAGCCTGCAGAATTTATGTGATTCTGCCAGTTATATAATAACGACAAGCTGCAGCAACCCAACAGGAATTATTGTTAAAACTGCAGAAAAGGAAATAACGGCAAGCCCCAACCCAACGCTGGACAAGCTACATATTGACCTGGGCAAAATTTATGAGGATGTTTCCCTGAAAATGTACAGCATCACAGGACAGCAGGTGCTCTCATCAGCTTATGGCAATCAGCAGCACCTTACACTAAACCTTAAAGACTTTGCTCCCGGTGTGTACCTTGCTCATATACAAACACCTGAAAGTACTGAGGTGCTTAGAGTGGTGAAGGGAAAATAAGAGGTAAATCTTTAAACAGATATATTAAATGTGCCGAAATTCTTAATGAGTATCCATATTGTATATCACAATTTAATTATATTTGATCTAAAACCTTATTAACTGTATTCTATATGAGGCTGAAAAAGAATGGATTAAAAAACACATTAATTGTATTAATTACTTGCTTTGCTTCCATTTCTTATGGCCAGAACCTGATGAACAACAATTGGTTCTTTGGCTATAATGCCGGCCTTAATTTTAACACCAGCCCTGCC
The DNA here is from genome assembly GCA_012965625.1 of Flavobacteriales bacterium. Classification (GTDB taxonomy): domain Bacteria; phylum Bacteroidota; class Bacteroidia; order NORP154; family NORP154; genus UWMA-0041. Next base: position 1,686 of record DTSC01000183.1, read on the forward strand.
CCTGCCGTTTCTATTGGTGGCTGGGCTTCAGTAGCCCAGGAAGCATCCTCAGCTATATCTGACTCAGCTACTGGGAGCCTTCTTTTTTACACCAACAGCGATACCATTTACGATGCCAGCCACAGCCCCATGCCCAATGGCATGAACCTGCTGGGAGGTGGCCACTCCTCTCATCAAGGGGTTATCATCGTTCCCGATCCCGGAAACCCAGACAGGTATTATGTATTTTCTGTAGGGCAGGGTGATTATGAAAACGCAATATTTAACCCAAACCCTCCCCCAGCCCCAGCGAACTGGATGCCTCCTTATGGAGGCCTGGCCTATCATGTAGTGGATATGACCCTGAATGGCGGCATGGGAGACCTGACTTCCAAAGACAATATTTTATATTTAGCAGATTCCTTAACTATGTTTGAGTCACGGGTAACTGCTGCCATACATGGGAATGGGCAAGATTACTGGATTATTGTAAGGCGAGATGATGGGACAGGTACCTGGAATTTTTATTCCTACCTATTAAATGCCAGTGGTGTTCAACCTCCAGTAAAATCAGCGGCTAGTCAAACAGGAGAGGGCTTCGGTTCTATGAAAGTGTCTCCTGATGGTTCCAGGATAGCCATTACCGGTGGCCTATTGCCTCCAAATACAGGTCCTTTTGATCCACTATATTTTGAAGTATTTTGTTTTAACAACCAAAATGGTAAAGCAACATACCTTAATAAATTTGTTGGTGGCCCACTTTTAAATATAGCAATTAGCTTTTCTCCAAATAGCAAACTGCTTTACTTTGCCCCTGCAGGAACTGCTCTTCATCAAATTGAGCTAGCAACAAATACAATTGTGCAAATTTCTAACTCTTCACTGTCTGAAATGCAATTGGGAATTGATGGCAGGATCTACGTAAATGCTAGTTCAAGTTCCCTGGCTCTTATTGATCAGCCAAATGTAGTTGGTACAGGCTGCAATTACTTAACTAATGCCATTCCATTAACTTCAGGTGCAACTTATACTGGGATGTGTAATATTATCAATGCCTATGAGGTTAGTGTTCAAATTACCGCTGATTATACATCCCTGGTGGCTGATCCTTGCGACAGCCTTACGGTAAGTTTTTTGGATGGCACTACCGGCCCTGCCGACCAATGGGCATGGACCATACTCAATGGTGTTGGCGATACTGTTGACACCAGCAACCTGCAGAACCCCATTGTTGTTTTTGACTCTGCCGGAACCTATTCAGTGCAGCTGGTCAGCTATTTTGATTGCCTTACAGACACCATGGTCAAACCCATCTTTGTAGGCACTGGCACAAAACAAACTACGAACAATTTTACCGTTTGTACCGGAGACAGCATACAATTGCCTGATGGCTCTTTTGTATCAGATTCAGGCACCTATTACGATACCCTTACCGCTGCCAGCAGTTGCGACAGTGTGATAATTACCAACCTAATCGTTAACACTGTTTATTCTATTACTGTTGACACCATGATCTGTGATGGGTCCAGCATCTACTTGAGCGGAGCCTATCAAAATACTGCCGGCACCTATTATGATACCTTTGTTTCTTCTGGTAACTGCGATAGCGTTGTAATC
>DTSC01000184.1 GCA_012965625.1 Flavobacteriales bacterium
GTCGTTTGAGAAATCAATATTATCCCAAAAATGATTTTTAAGGTATTTATATTGAAAAAGAGAATCGATTTTTTTGCCATTCTCATCTCTAGGTGGGTCTGGAATATTGGGGTCCTTCATGGCAAGAAATAACTTAGCTAAAAATGTTTCCGGATATTCTTTAATGATGCCTAGTTTATAATCCTCAACTTGCTTGTTGATTTGATTTAATTTTTTTCTTACAATTGCTGTTGAGTCACTGTTTTTCCTTTTTTCAAGTTCCGCAAGCATATTCTTATACTTTTCAGCATCTTTTTGCAGGGCAGCCACCAAATTGAAGTGCTCATAGAATAGCTTGTTTTCAAGAGAGCCCTTTACCTTCATGTTTTTTACAAAATTGTTTGTATCAGTTTCAAGTGTGAATTTCTGTTCATTTATGATAAATTCAAAATAGGTGTTCCCAGGCAAGATAACTGAGTATATCCCCCCAGGCAGCTCATCCTTACCTTTAAAAGTACAGACACCTTTAGAATCAAACACAGAGGTGTCTTTATAGTATTGCTTCTTGCCATAATAGCCGGCTAGATAACAAACAGAATCCTCTAGTCCATTTATTTTTATATTTATTTCATGGCCAGAACCATTACCTTCTGCATAGCTTTTGCAGAACAACATTCCTAAAACAAGTAGAAACCCTAAATTCTTCATCCCAATAAAAAATTTTATACCAAAATTAATAAATGTTTTTTAGAAAGAAAGAAACACAAACTATGCCGGAATATTGTAAAATATGATGTGATAAAATTGATTATTCCTCTTTAACCAATTCAATGGGCATACCACAAACTGCACATGAGCCTGGTTCTTTATAGGTCTTTCCTGCTTCACAATCCATAGGACATTGATAGACCGATTGAACTTGTTTCTTTGAAGTTTCATGACTTGAAGTACAGCCATTCGTATAAAGACATATAGCAGATAACAATAAGGCTACCCCAATAGTTTGAAATGTTTTTTTCATAATAATTGTATAATTAATTTAATTATTAAAACGTCGAAAAGTTGCTATAATCCTATGATTTTTGAGTATCAAGTTTTTCATAAATGGAATTGCTGCTCTTATATTCCGGAACAATTTCTTTCATTTTTTTAACAATTTGCTCATTGTTTTGTTGGTCAAACATGGCAATAAGTTCATTTGTTTCTTTTTTAATTAGATTCCAGTCATATTCTCGGACATTAGCGATCATTATTTTAGGATGATGCGTTGGAATAGTATTCTCTTTAGAATTCAATAATTCCTCAACCAATTTTTCACCTGGTCTTAGTCCAGTATACACAAGCTGTATGTCTTTGTTGATCTCCAGTTTTGATAATTTAATCATATTTCTGGCCAAGTCATCTATTTTCATAGACTTTCCCATATCAAATATGTAGATATCTCCACCTTTTCCAATAGCTCCTGCTTCTAAAACTAGCTGACAGGCTTCTGGGATGGTCATAAAATAACGCCTCACCTGAGGATCAGTCACAGTTACTGGCCCACCCTTTTCTATTTGTTCTTTAAATCTTAGGATCACAGATCCATTAGAGCCGAGGACATTGCCAAATCTTGTTGTAATAAAATTGGTTTCCTTTTTGCTTTTTGATAAGCTTTGAACATAAATTTCTGATATTCTCTTTGAAGCTCCCATTACATTTGTTGGGTTCACCGCTTTATCAGTTGAAACAAATACAAATTCGCTTACTTCATATTTAATGGCTAGGTCTGCTATAATTTTTGTTCCTTTAATATTGGCCATTACTGCTTCTGATGGATTGTTCTCCATACATGGAACGTGTTTATAGGCAGCAGCATGGTAGATAACATCAGGTGGAAAAGTCTTGAACAAATTTTCCATTCTTGCCTGACTTCTTATATCTCCAAGAACGATTTCAATATTTTTTAATTTGTATTTTTCCAGTAATTCAAGTTCAAGGTTGTATAATGGTGATTCAGCTTGATCTAGTAAGATTAATCTACCAGGATTGAATTGGCAAATCTGTCTAGCGAGCTCACTTCCAATAGAACCTGCACCACCCGTAACTAAAATATTTTTTCCCTCAATTTGCTGGCTGATAATTTTTTTATCTAATAGAATCGGATCTCTTTCCAGCAGGTCTTCAATTCTAATTCTTTGAATTTGCCTAAAGCTTAGCATACCATTAATCCAGTTTTTTACTGGCGGTACGGTTAAGACCCTTACATTTTTATTAAGGCATACATCAATCACCTTTTTTTTCCTTGAAGCATTAATATTTTGAATTGAAATGATCACCAAGGGAACTTTATTTTTAATCAATAAATTTTCTAATTTATCTGAAGCATGGATTTTGACGCCTTCCAACATCTTTCCTGATTTATTAATGTTATCATCAATAAAGGCCACTACATTATATTTTGAGCCTGCATCTCTATCCAGTGTCCTTTTGGCAATAACTCCAGCCTCACCTGCTCCATAAATAATTACGTCTTGTTTGGATTTAGCAGGGTTGCTCATTTCCAAATATAATGTCTTGACAAACACTCTTGATCCTATCATAATAAAAGAAGTAGCAAGATAATCGATAACCAAAATGGAGAAGGGTATTACAAACATACCTAGTGCTGAGTAAAAGGTAATTAGATTTATTACTACCATTGCCAAACTTCCAGCAGAAACCGCTCTTAATATTCTTTCAGCATCTTTACTGCTTGTGTATCTTATTATGCCTGAATAGGTTTTGTAGAGAAAAAAGCTAATACTCCTTATTATTACAAGCAATGAAATAGTATAGGGAATTGGACCTAATTCATTGGCTGGAATATTGAAATTAAATCGCAGCAGATAGGCGAGAACAAATGAAATTATGGAAATACTAAGATCAATTAAGAAGATAATCCATCGTGGCGAATGTGTCCTGGCAAAAATCATATGGAAGTAAATGGTTCTTTTCGGTATCCAAAGAAGACCAAAGATAATAATTGTAGAAAAATATTTTAGATTATTTGTAATTTCCTCCAGATATTTGCATGTTTGGTTTAGTGATACTAATTATTTAATATTGAATGGATGAAGATCCTCTTTTTGGTTCCATATCCACCTGAAGTTGCCCCAAGTCAAAGATTCCGATTTGAGCAATATTTTAGGCTTCTAGAAGAAGAAGGCCGGAACATAACTGTTCGTCCTTTTATCTCCAAAAAAACATGGGGTTATATTTATAAGAGAGGGTATTTTATGCGGAAAATTTCTGGCGTAATTTGGGGATTTATAA
>DTSC01000185.1 GCA_012965625.1 Flavobacteriales bacterium
CAGGATTTGTTAATGCTAGGTTTGATTTTGGAAAAATATTTTAGGCCTTATGAAAGGAAAGCAGTAATATTAATGCAACAAAAACAACAAAAGACAATAGGTTTTGACTTTTATCATCAGGAATGAGGCCACGAAAAATTTATAATATCCCAATATCTCTGCAACATAATTATCAATTATAAGTTAAATTAAGGCTATAGCACCATATGTCGTGAAGTTTTTCATCTCCTTTCTAATTTCAGTCTTCCTTGCCCCAACCTTATTTTCGCAAGAAGGAGGCAACAACACTTATGAGGCTTTAAATCTGGTAACATCAGCCAGGGTTGCTGCCCTATCTGGAAATGCAATTTCAATTAAAGATAATGATATTGATCTGGCATGGGATAATCCCTCAATTTTAAATGAATCTATGGAAAATCATTTAGTCCTAAACTATGTTGACTATCTTGCAGACATTAATTATACCTCCTTTATATATTCCAAATCCTTTTCAAACCTTGGAAGTTTTAGCGCAGGAATGAAATATCTTCATTATGGAACATTCAAAGAGGCAGATCATACAGGGGAGATAATCAGAGAATTTAATGCTCAGGACGTGGTATTCAATCTTGGCTGGGGAAAGGGAGTTTCACCAATACTAAATTTAGGGAAATCAAATGAAAAAAAGCTTGACTCCATCTTTTTTGTGGGTGGGAATTTAAAGTTAATTTATTCAAATTATCATTTTGATTATTCCTCTTTTGGGATTGCTATAGATCTTGCTGGCACATATCATAATCACAAAAGGAACACAACTGTGGCTGCCATTATAAAAAACGCTGGAATACAAATTAAGCCATATACAAGTAAAAACAGGGAACCACTGCCATTTGAAATTCAGCTTGGCATTTCGCAAAAACTTAAGCATGCTCCTTTTAGATTGATGCTCAATGCTCAACATTTGGAAAGATGGGACTTAACATATACAGATCCAATAGAAACACAATCACCTCTAATTCCTGTTGAAGAAGACACCCTTATGTTTCAAAAAATTGGAGCTAAAGTTTCAGATTTTGGAGACAAACTCTTGCGACATACTAGTTTTGGAACTGAAATCATTCTATCAAAAAACTTTCATATCAGGGTAGGCTATAATTACCAACGACAAAAAGAACTTAAAATTTCAACCAAAAGAGGTATGTCTGGGTTTTCCTTTGGATTAGGCTTTAAGGTATCAAAGTTTCACTTCAGCTATGGCAGAACGGCTTTTCATTTGGCTGGAGGAACCAATCACTTTAGCATTAGAACAAGCTTAGATAATTTCCATGCCACAAAAACCAATGAAATGCCAAATCCAATAATAGACTGATCCTTGTTTAGATGAGAAAAATCATGATTGCAATTGACGGTTATTCTTCCTGTGGAAAAAGCACTTTAGCAAATGCCCTGGCAAAGAAACTTGATTATTTATATGTTGACACGGGAGCAATGTATAGAGCAGTAACCCTTTACTGCCTTCAAAATAATTTAATAAAAGAAGGGAAACTTCAGATACGCCTCTTAAAAGAAAGCATGGATAATATTAAAATAGAATTCAGGAATATATCAGGAAAAGAACGTTCTGCCACCTTTTTAAACAAGCAAAATGTAGAAAACGAGATAAGAAAAATGGAGGTCTCAAATGAAGTCTCTAAAATTAGCGTGATCAAATTTGTACGAGAAAAGATGGTCCGGCTTCAGCAACAGATGGGTAGTCAAAAAGGAGTAGTGATGGAGGGCAGGGATATTGGGACTATCGTGTTTCCTGATGCAGAGCTAAAACTATTTATGACTGCAAACATTAAAACCAGAGTTAAAAGACGCTACCGTGAAATGGTAGCGAATGGAATCGGTGTTACCTTAGAAGAGGTTAAGAAAAATGTAATAAGCAGAGATTACAAGGACACTCACAGAAAAGAAAGCCCATTAATACAGGCAAAAGATGCTATAGTAATTAACAATACATTATTAAGCCAAGATGAACAACTTGATATTGCCGTAAAACTGGCTAAAGAAAGAATGGCAATCACTTAGATGCAAGCTCATTCAAAACTTCATCAAGTGGCCTTATCCCATCAAAAAAAGAAAGGACATGCTGCAGGACTCCATCAACTATTGTGTCTGGGCAGGAAGCACCACTAGTAAGAATTACATCTACTTGGTCTTTATCAGGAAAAAACGATTCTGTTAAAACCATTTTATTTTTGAAATGATCAAAATGCCTGATGGTAGATTTTGAAATGATCTCATCTGCTTTAGAAATATAATAAGTTGGCAATTTTTTTTCACAAAGTTCAACCAGATGAGATGTGTTTGAACTATTATAGCCTCCCACTACTATGGCTAAGTCAGCCTCCCTCTCTAGCAAACCGTAAGTAGCTTCCTGGTTATCATTCGTAGCATAACACAAAGTGTCTCTGGTATCAGCAAAGTGACCAGAGATATTTTCCTCACCATACTTATCCACCATAACATCTCTGAGGAAATTTGATATTTTTTTCGTTTCCGAAGCAAGCATGGTGGTCTGGTTTACAACTCCAATTCTCTGTAAGTGCGCAACAGGATTGAAATTTACAGAGCATCGGCCCTCAAATACTGAAAAAAAGTCTTTGGATTTCTCTTCATGCAAGATAAAGGAAGAAAGCTCTCTTGCCTGATCAAAATCCTTAATAATTACAGATGGAGCATTTACATTACTATGTGAAAAGGTCGCCCTGGTCTCTTCGTGATTGTGTTTGCCATGGATGACTACAGTAAAGTTGTTTTTTCCCAAGGCCTCTGTCCGATTCCAGACCCTTTCCACAAACGGACAGGTTGTATTATATTCATAAAGTTTTATCCCAATCTCTTTTAGTTTGCTTTCCGTCTCTAAGGTTGTTCCAAAGGCTGGAATAATCACAATATCATCAGAGCATAACTCATTCCATTGAACAAATTGGTTCCCCTCTGTATCCATAATAAAGTCAATGCCACGTTTCTGCAGATCAAGATTTACATTTGGATTATGGATCATCTGACTAAGCAAAAAAATTCGTTTCCCCTTGTTTTCTTCTAAAGCCCTATAAGATATCTCTATAGCATTCTCTACTCCATAACAAAATCCAAAATGCCTTGCAATAAAAAATCTTACTGGACCAAAATCTAAAAGGGTAGGAGAAAAATCCTTTTTACGAGGATCCTGATCTTTACGAATTTCCTTTATTCTGGAAATAATTGAACTTTTGTAAAAATCTGGAATATTAAACTTTTT
>DTSC01000186.1 GCA_012965625.1 Flavobacteriales bacterium
ATAGGTTTTATAGGGTGCGACGTTAGACCATTGATCTCTAAAGTTCACGATTGCCCTGAAATCCCCATTGAAGACCCCCGCTAAAGAAGGATTGATCAATTGCGGCACTTGGTAGAATTGTGAGAAATGGATATCCTGGGCATATCCGCCACCATATGATAGGGTGCATACAATGATTAGTAATTTTTTGTAATTTTTGAATATTTGTCTTGCTTTCATAATGTTTTTATTTAGTTAAAGTTATGTTTCCAGATTCGATAAATTCATCTCCATTTGAATAGGTGACGTTAAGCTTGTATGCAAAAACAGCAGGATTAAGTGGCTCCCCAGCATTCATATGGGTGCCATCCCATCCTTCACCATAAGCACAGCATAGGCCATCACCGCGCAAGCTTGTGCTGGCATCAAATGTTTCGTAAACAATCTCACCCCATCTGTCAAAGATTGTAAAGGAGAGGGTCTCAATTCCTTCACCGAATACATAAAGCCGGTTATTGTCCTGGTTCATACTATTCAGGTAAAGAATGTTTGGTACATAAAATTTTTGCAGGGATATGATATCAACGGTGTATGTTACTGAATCAACACAATTGTATTGACTATATACATGTAAGGAAATCGAATGTAACCTTGTTTGGTTATAGAAATGTGTCGGATTTTCTAATGATGATGTTGTGCCGTCACCAAAATCCCAGGAATAGGTAAGCCCATTTATTGAGCTATTGGTGAAGACAGCTTCATTATTTTGGGTTAAGGTATAGCTGAATTCAGCAGATGGTTCTGGATAAATGCCTACCGTGCTTTGAGCATTGATCGTTGTATTACATTCATCGGTAACAGATATGCTGTAAGCTGAGTCTGCTACAGGTGTCAGGTAAAGCGAGATTGCAGTGTCTCCCGTGGACCAGGTATAGGAATAGTCCCCATTACCTCCAATAACCAAAGGTGTAATGATAACGGATTCTCCAAGGCAGACAGCAGTGTCATTAAGAGTCATTGCCAAAGGCTGAAAAGATGGAACATGTACAATTATTGTATCATAGAGGGTCTGTCCGCTACAAGTATCAAAGACTGTTACAATATAAACTGCAGTTGTTTCTGGCGTGTCAAAAAAGGAAGATGAATCTATATCTCCTGAAACACTTAATCCGGTACTCCATGAAAAAACAGCAAATCCACTACCTCCCGTTGTAAGTGCATAAAGGAATGCAGTATCTCCCGGGCAGTCTAAATATATGTCTGAAGAGGTGGTTAATGCCAATGGCACATAATCCCTGATTAATAGTTCTACGGTAAAGGGAGGGATTGTAAAACAAATAGAGTCAACAGGATCATTAAGCACCGGTGTAAATAAGATTTGGAGATTTTCATCAGATTCATTCAATGTATCAAGAATTGGATTTACCTGCATATTATATGATGTAACAAAAGGCGGAAGAACAATGGTGTCTGGCAGTAGATCATAGTCAATTCCATTTGATGCCACTCCTGTATATGACACAGATACAAGCATGCTATCAGATATATCCCCGCTTCTTATCAATTCAAAGTCTGCATAACCACATCCTTCAATCAAGGCTGAGTCTGGTGCTGCTGTTTGAAATGTAGTAGTTATATTTACTGAGGCATTATTGGGAGTTCCGAAACTGGAAGCTTTCAAAAACAAGCCAGAATCAAACATACAATCATTTATGTCAGCAATACCAATTTTAATGGTATAGGTTGCCCCACAAACAACATTTGCTATTGCCATCAGTGGTGTGGTAAAACCATCCAGCTGCACTGTTTGTCCTGCCGGAGGAGGAGCCATTGAAGAGTCATTGTTTATATAATAAAGTGAATTCGTAGTGTCGTTTATATTATCAATTGAAACAGGAAGAATAGTATTAGGAATCAATGCGATGTTTTCCTTGTTATAAGTGCCCCCTGCAGGATTTGGCCCAAAAAGAAACATGCCCATTACATCATTAAAAGAGCCAACATATTCGGGGTACTCTTCAGAACCAAAAACATAGCTGAAAAGAATAATATTGTTAGTGGGTATAAAATCAAATTCAAGTATCGCTGCATCATATGATGATTGCCCATTTGATAGAGAAGATAAAAGCGAATCACCATAACATGAACAGAATCCTGGGCTTTGTAAGCACATTACAGGATCAAGAGTTGCATAGGAAACATCGTTTGGCCCAGGCAAACCAGCAATGTCTCCTGTACACAAAACAATGCCACTATCTAAACCTAAATTTGATGAAGTTCCATCAAAGAACCCTATTGAACTTGTGCTTCCTGTATATTGAATATTTGAGATTGTAACACCGGAACCGGTAAACACATTATTAATAAGATATTGAGGATTGTCATAGGGTAGATTATTGTTTACTATAAGCTGTGCTGAAGCATTTGTTCCAGCAAACATGAGCAAACCAGTTATCAGGCTCTTTCTGCCCATTTTTGCAAATTCATTTAAATAGATGTAAATCTTACTAAGGTTCATGATATTATTATTTAATAAGTGAAATATTTCCTGATTCATTAAATTTCCTGCCATCTGTAAATTCTCCATTCAAGATAAAAACAAAAACGGCTTCGTTTAAAGGCTTTCCTGAATTGTTTAAAGTGCCATCCCATCCTTCACCATAAGCACAGCATAGGCCATCACCGCGCAAGCTTGTGAAGGCGTCAAATGTTTCGTAAACTTTTTCACCCCAGCGGTCATAGATGGATAATTCATAGCTTTTTATATTCTTTCCAAATACAAACAGCTTTTCGTTTTCAGGATAGTTGCTAGCTGCATAGAAAACATTTGGAAGATAAGCGAAGGCAAGGCTTGTTATGGTTACTGTAACCGAGGCATCTGTGTAGCAACCCAAGCTGTCGTATCCTGTTACGGTGTAGGTAGTGGTTTGTTCCGGACTTACAGATAAGCTGTTCAGGGCATTTCCTGTACTCCAAAAGTAGCTATAGGCACCTATAACACTTAGTGTAATGTTTGTGCCAATGCTTATTGTAGTATCATCTGAGATTTGGAAAACAGGACTCTGGTTAACGGCCACCTCTACACTATCAGTAGCTAGGCAAGCGTTGCCTGAAGTAGTTGCAAAATAGGTCGTGCTAACGGAAGGTGATACGATTATTGAAGTGGTTATTTCCCCGGTATTCCATTGGTATGTGCTATTGCTACTTGCCGTTAGTATAGCTGAATCTCCACTACAAATTGTGGTATCCTCGCCAGCATCAACAATGGGTATGTTTATAGTAATCGTGTCTGTATATGTATTACAAAGAAAGTTAACTGTAACTATGTAGCTTGTAGTAGTTGTGGGGCGTGCCATTGGATTTGGAACAGTATCATTGTCAAGGCCAGTTGAAGGAGTCCAGGAATATGTGTATTCGGGGTCAAAACAATTTGCCGGGCTCCCAAGATTAAGAGAATCTCCAGTACAAATGGTTGTATCTCTTGTAAGAACAAACGGATTTCTATAATAATCATCTTTATAATTAAAATAGTTGGGAAAACTATATGAGACCCTTACTCCCAAAGATCCCGTTTGAATCCAATGGTTTTGTAATCCGGGGTTGCCATAATTGTCGGGATTTGATAATATGTGCATTGAACTATCGGCGTTTCCTATATACATTGTGTCACCATAAACACGCATGCCAAAATACCCTACAATGTTTGGGTATAAGCCTTTGGGGATAGAGCCACCAATGATGATCTCTGTTGCCGGAATGTTTTGCGAAAATCGTTGGTACTGAAAAATCTTTGGGGGACCTCCGTCTCCAGCTTGAGTCAGATAGATCAGGCTATCATTGGGAGAGAAGGCTACATCATAATAAAACCTGAGATTATTGCTGATATTATTTGGGTTGGAAAGCCTGCCGGTACATTTATTAAAATCGAAAATTTGAGCCAATCCAAGGTTAGGAGGAGGACACCTCTGGGCAATGGCTATTTGACTTTCGTCATGGGACGGGGCGAGGGTCATTAAGCCGGTCGGATTTGAAGGAAGGCCACCTGAAAAAGTTGTGATTATCGGTATTGTACAAATTCCGTTCTCTGTTACCAGAAACGAATAATACCTATTGGAGTGGGCCTTTCGGACAATCACCCAGAAATCCTTTTCGTTTTCATGCATAATGGCAATAACTGCTTCCCCTGTGGAATCTACCAAGGAAATGTTTTTTCTTCCTTGAATGATATCTCCAAGTCCGCCATTCAAAGACATATCCACAATATGGTAGTACAAACCATCCCATCTACCTAACGGACCACAATTTCCGGAAAAGGTAGCAGAGCCGCCATCCACCTGGAACACGTAATATTTAGCAGAATCACCAATAATGGGGATAACCAATGGCCCCATAGCTGCATTATTGGAGCTCCAAATTTCTCCGTTTGGCATTGGAGTATGGGTGGCATCATAAATGGTTGTGCCGTCTGAGTAAAACAAGATGTTGCCATTTTCATCACAGTAGCTTCCAGATGTTTCGATGCTATATGCTGCACCATTTTTGGAAAAAACAGGATCACCGGTTGTAAAATCGATTTGGCAGAAGTTGGGGAAAATCCATTTGTTAAATTGAGGCTTTTTGATAGGTTGTGCCTGTAGGTTAGATAACATTCCCAAGACCAAAAGAACAAATATTGGCCTCAGCATGGAAGCAGGAACCTTATATGTTTCTCTACCTTCCCTTTGTTTCACGTCCTCTTCTTGTGATTTCCTGGAGGCAGTCTTTGTGTCATTTTCTTTCGATGAGTTTTCTTGCATACGTTTTCCATGCATTATATATATCAAATTGGATAAGACCATTATTACGATATCTTTTATCAACAATGAATTTAAAAAACAACATATACAATATAAGGTGGGTTCAAAAAAATGATTCTTCCTTGAACTTGTACATTTTTATATGACTTGTTATTATTAAAGTCTAACTTAATCATAATTGCTATTTATCAATATTCTAATTTTTAAAAACCCCCATTATTCATATAGGATCCACCTATTTACCTTTAACCAATCTTATAACTTCAAAAGAATTAGGTGTTTGGATATGAGCAAGGTACATCCCTGAAGCAAGATCTTCAAGGTTTAAATACAGATGCTGCTGATTACGATAAACAATTGCGAGGACTCTATGACCAGTAGTACTATATACATTTAGTGCAATTTCTTTATACACAGCACCTAAATCAATCTCTAATTTATCCAGAGTCGGATTGAGCCTTACTATCTTTTTCTGATTTGCAGTTTTTCTATCAACTCCAGTAGTCCCAGAGCAAGCGATCGTTACTGTATCAGTACCTTGACAACCATTTGTGTCTAACACACAGATGTTGTAAAGTCCGGCTGTTAGTCCGGTAAATGTTGGGCTGGAGCTAAAGTTTGTACAGTCAATACTATATTGGAATAAACCGGTACCTCCTGTTTGGGTAATTGTAATTGCACCATCACTAGCACCACAATATGTTTCATCGATACCTACTGAGCTTACAACAAGTTGCGAAGGCGTTGTTATTGTCACAGTATCTGTCGTAATACATCCATTAGAATCTGAAATCATAACCGTATAGGTGCCAGCACATAAACCGCTAGCGGTAGTACTGGTCTGAAAAGCAGGGTCATTCCATAAATACACATAAGGAGCCGTGCCACCTGAAGCAACAACAGTTATATAACCATCGCATGAGCCAAAGCAAAGAGGATTATAAGATGTGACCGTTGCTGTTAATGGCGTCGGCCCAGTGAGAACTACTGTAGCCGTATCGACACATCCATTAGAATCTGAAATCATAACCGTATAGGTGCCAGCACATAAACCGCTAGCGGTAGTACTGGTCTGATAAGCAGGGTCATTCCATAAATACACATAAGGAGCCGTGCCACCTGAAGCAACAACAGTTATATAACCATCGCATGAGCCAAAGCAAAGAGGATTAAAAGATGTGACCGTTGAGCTAAGATTACAAGGATTGTTACAGTTTACTGAAACTTGCTGAAAAGCAGAATCACATATCCCCCCCAACGTATCATAAACATAAAGCGTAACCAAATAAGTACCAGAATTACCATAGGAATATGTAGGAGATGGTTGTGTTGAGGTGTTTGAATCACCAAAATCCCATAAATAGGACGCTGCCCCTGTAGAGGTGTTGTTAAAGTACACAGCACAGGCCGTGTCAAGATTATAAGTGAAATTTGCCTGGCAAAACACAAGTTGTGCATATGAAAAGTTGTTAAGTAAAAGCACTAACACGCATATAAATAAAGTAGTTCTTTTTGTCATGATTACTTCTATTTTTATAAGGAAAGCCAAAGTGTTTTTCCTTAATAGTTAATCTTAATTTATTATTAATTTATCTTTTATGATTTGGGTTCCACGCTTAAACAAAATGCTCATGGCCAAAATTACAATGGTGAAGGGCCTTAAATAAAATTAAAAACATGATTTTTTTACATTTCGGTTTTGCGAGGATGTGCTTTTTCTTCTACTTCTCCAAGGAATTATCACAATCTCAGTTGCTCCCGTTATACTTCTTGAATTGAAGAAAAGGATATCAATATTATTGCCGCCTCATCTAGGATGATCTTTTTTGCAGGCAACTAATTATCACAAAGAACTAATTGGCAGTTCTTGGCTAGGAAATACATTTATGTCTACGAAAATTTGCATCCAAAAAACATATGGTTATAGTCGCAATAATTACACGAAAAATCAATAAAAAGAAGTAACAAAAAAGAGGGAAGCACATTAAGTGTCTCCCCTCTAGTTACTACTAAGACTTTTAAATTATTTCGCCATCGTACAAAACTCACTTTATTTATATTATCTCTGCACAGCAATTCGCGTAACTCCAGTTAATGCATTATTTATCGTCACCCGGCAAAAATAAAGCCCATTGGAGAGTTCTGTAACATTCACAGCAACCCCCATTTCAGTTAATCCGTTTCCATTGTGGTTGCTTTGTGTAATGACCTGGCCCATCATATTCAAAACTTGTACTTCAGCAAACAAAATTTCTTCCGATGCCTTTGTGGGAATAGCAACAAAGTCCTTTGCCGGATTGGGATATGAGGTGCCTAACTCTAGTGATGATATTAGTATCGTTTGCTCATCATTATAGAATTCCATTAATTCTTCTAAAGATAATTGTTTTGTTCTCTTGGAACCATTCGGCACACAGCTTCCTATACGAGCTTTGCTGCCCAAAACAGTATAAGCACATTTATCCTGCGTTGTGCAATTATCATCACATTTTTGGGTTATGACGAAAACATTTGGGTGTGCTCTAGCTGCATCAGTAACATTCTGCGCTTTTGCGGGGTTATCAAGATTAATCCAGCAATCACATGAATAATTGTCCTTATCTACTGGACTACGTTCAGAAGACTTCAAATTTCCGCCTCCATCAATTTGTGATTTACAATAGTTGGTAAAGCCAAAAAATACAATAATTAATAAAGAACTAAAAAACATGCTCTTTCTTTTTCTTATGTTTTGATTTAAAATGTAAAAAGTTTTCATGACTGGTGTGTTTTAAGGTTATTAATAATTATTTATTTACTTGTGAACTTGTATCTAATTAAAGAATCTAACAAAAAGCTCATGGCCAAAATTACAATGGTGAAGGGCCTTAAATAAAATCAAAAACTAAGTTATTTTACATTTCGGTTTTACGAGGATGTGCTTTTACATCTGACTCACTTATGTAAATTTTACACTTTCAGTGGCTCCACTCACATTGCTTGAATTGAAGAAAAGGTTACTTTGACTAAGTGTCTGACCTATCATATCAAAAACCTGGACTTCTCTTGGAAGGCCCTTCTCTGAAACGTTTATTTATGGGAAGAACTATGTATTCACTAGCTGGATTGGGATGGGGGGGGTGCTAATTTTATTGAGGCAGTTCACACCGTTTGGCTATTAAGAAATTTTGTTAATTCATCAGAAGATGTATTGCTAATGTTTATTTCTGTTGAGGGCGCAACTCTAAAGTCACTTAACCAATTGCTACCTTTTGTAAGACATCTACTTTCAAAAGTTTTTTCTAAATAAGTAATCCTGCAGTTATCTCCAATACTGCAGTTGTTATCAATATTTCGATCATGCCAATGGCATCGTGGTGTTTTTCCATTAATTTAGAAATGTTCCCTGCTTTTCCAGTAGTGTTATGGGTGTACTCCAGCAATTACAAAAAGGAAATCGCTCAGCCTGATTAATATTAAACAGAAGTGCACAAATAGGAATAAGATTAAATTTAACAAAAATTACTCTTCTTTTGTCCCCTTAATGATGTCTAATTTTTCTTTGAATTCCCGTGATTTTTCTAGTTCATTGAGTGCAAAATATAAGCCTGCCAGTCCCACCAAAATATTCTCGTTTTCAGGTTCCTCCTCAAAACCCATTTCCATACAGGGTAGTGCCTGTTTGCATAAAACTATATTAGTGTCCTGAAGATCACTCAATTGGGCCAAAGTAATATCATATCTAGCAGTATTTATAATATTGACTGCTTTATTATAATACAATATTGCTGTATTATATTTTCCATTATAGTCATTTGGTTCTGTCTCTGTTATTTGTGATTTACATGGATTATAAAAGCCCAAAAATGCAATGATAAATAGGATGGTATACCTTATGGTTTCCCCAATTCTTCGCTCATAATGTAAATTAGATAAAGTTTTCATAATAACAGATGAGTATTAAGGTTATTAATAATTGTTTACTTACACCGAAGCTTAGATAGATTTTAATAATCTAACATTAAGCCATGGTCAAAATTACATTCAAGCCAGATTTAAAATAAAATTAAAAAACGTAACCTTGTACATTTCGGTTTGTAAAATAGTTTGGTTCCAACAAGAAATCATTAATGAAGAATCCAGCCAAGTTTAATTTATTATCAATGTTTAAGTTGGTGAAATCCCTGTCAATGTCGGAGAGGATCTATTTCAAGAAGTTTGCTTCTGTAAACTATCCTAATGAAGAAGGTGAATTTGTGAAATTATTTATTTTGTTGGAGGGCATGAAGGTATTTGACCGACAAAAAATTGAAGATCTTTTTGATGTTAATAAACCAAGGAGCAAAATCAACCAGGCTGGCCTCTCTCTAAACTATCAGCTATTGGGAGCTATGAGAGCTTATAATTCAAACATTTCAGTAGATACGGAATTAAAGGATTCCCTTAGGGATATGGAGCTTCTGTATATAAAAGGGCATTATGTACAGTGTAAGAAGTTATTGGAAAAAGCTAAAAAAAAGGCATCTCGTTACGAAAGGCTGGACCGCATTATTGAACTCCTGGAGTGGGAGCGGAAACTTGTGTCTAAATATATTGGAATTGAGCATCAAGCAATGTTTATGCAAAAAATATTTGATGATTTGGGAGAAGTATTAGAAAAAAAACTGAACCTATACCAATTAGAATTTTGCTTTAATGTTAAGTATTCAATGATAAAGAGATATAATATGATAAGGAGTAAGGAAGATTTGAAAAGATGGAAACAAATGACTGATACTTCAATCACATTAGGAAGTATTAGGCCCCTAACATTTACCGGCGAAATTTTCTACCACCACATAAATTCCATGAATTATTTTGTAAAAGGCCAAATGGAAAAAGTAATTGATCTAACATACAAGAGATTCGAAGTGTTGAATGCAAAACCTGATTTAATTAGGGACTCTCCTCATCAATATATTACGGTATTGGGTAATATATTAACTTGTCGGGCTAGCCTCGGCATTATCAATAAGACAAGCCACCATACCAACAAAAAGGAGTTTTTCAAGAAACTTGATGTATTAAGGGAATTTAGTTCAAACTCGATTGAAATAGAAACCCGGGTTTTTGCAAACAGCACGATCCACGAAATAGGCTTTTATATCAATACCGGAGATTTCTTTAAGGCTTCTGAATTAAGCGAGAAAGGAACAAAGCAAATGAAAAACCTAGCAAGTAGGTTAGGGAAGGGGGCAGAATTGGCATTTTTGTATTATTCAGCCTATGCTCATTTTGTGTCCCAAAAATACGAGCTGGCGAAAGAAGCCCTCAATAATATCTTAACCAAAAACTATGGGGAGATGAGAAGTGACCTGCAGTGTTTTGCAAGGATTCTGAACTTAATGCTGCAATATGATATGGGAATTAGAAAAGGCATGGAAAACACTATTATAGATGCAGAAAACTTTATTGTCAATAAAGGAAAACTCTATCAAATGGAAAGCAGGATAATTGATCTATTCAGAAAGATAGCAGAAGAGAATTTAACAGCAAATGCAATCAAAAAAGCCTTTATTGAATTAAAGAAGAAATTATCTCATGCTGCACAAGAAAAATACGCATCTAATTTTGATGAATACCATCATTTTATGTGGTGGATAGAAAGCAAAAAAGGGGGTAGGTCAATTACTGAAATTGCCGGCGATGTTATACACAAAAAGTAACACCATGTCTACAATTTAATATTGGAAACAAGATGAATATTTCAAAAATAAAGGTTGATCCATTGTTTGAGCTGGTTAAGTCCCTTTCCATAATAGAAAAGGATTATTTCAGAAAGTTTGTCACCCTGCATATAAAAGGAGACAAGAATAATTATGTTAAGCTATTTGATGTATTGGCAGTAATGGAATCTTATGAGGAGTCAGCTATAAAAAAAGGCTTGGGGCTAAAAAACTTTCCGAAGCAATTACCCAGGGTAAAGAATTATTTATATCACCAAATTTTAAAGTCTCTACGGACTTATCATGCAGAAATCACAATTGATGGACAGCTAAAGAATACTTTTCGAGATGTTGAAATGTTGTATTCTAAGGGTCTGTATCTGGAATGTAAAGAAAAACTAAATATTGCAAAGCCATTGGCCTACAAATATGACAAGCTCACTCGAATAATTGAGATACTGGAATGGGAGATTAAGTTAATCCCAAAAGATATTGGGTTTGAAGACCAGGCAAATATTTTAAAGCATTTGTTTGAAGAACGGAAGATTATTTTAGAGAAAAAGTTCAACCTATACAAGTATGAATTATGGTTTAACAAGATATATACACTCATCAAATCCAATAATAAGATCAGGGATATTAAGCAATTACAGGACTGGGAAGAGATCATGAAACAGGATATTTTTCAAGATGAAAGCAAGGCACTTTCATTTCACGCGAAGATAATTTACAGTTATTGCTGGGGTGCCTTTTACTATAGTACTGGAAATAGAAAAATGGTAATGGAGGTGGTAGAAAGGCGTCACGAATTATTGGAATCACGGCAAGATGTCATTCGCGACACTCCACATCAATACATAAACTTTTTGGGGAATAAGCTGGGCCTGCTGGTTAATCTGCCTACTATGCAAAACACAAACATTGAAGAAGACAAAATACGGTTTTTTAAGATGGTCAAAACCATGAAGAAATTCGGCAGCTTATGGCGTTCGGTTACCGGCATATCTGAAATTGAGATCAGGGTGTTTACCAATACAACTATTCATGAGATAGGGTTCTATATTAGCAGGGGAGAATTTAAAAAAGCGGTGAGCGTTACCAGGAAAACTGAGAAGCAGATGACAAACTTATCCGACAAAAT
>DTSC01000187.1:0-1560 GCA_012965625.1 Flavobacteriales bacterium
TCTGGACCAAAAAATATCTACATCAGAACGGAGCCTTGAACGAAACACCCCCTGCCACTGATGAGGGCTTTAGTATTTACGTACATGATCCGGACGACCCTGTGCTGACCACTGGTGGTGCCAATATGATTGTTAGAACTCCGCAGGATGATAAAAACAGCCAGGGGCAAATGAACTTGGCAGACCCTTTATATGCGCCCTACTCTATGGATAGACAGGGAGTAATTTCCTTTGAAGGTGATCCAATACAAGATTCTTTGTGCATAATAGGGCATCCTGTTGCAACGCTTTATGCCAAATCCAGCCCTGGAGGAGAAACCTCAGGACCAACAGACACTGATTTTTTTGTCAGGAGCAGATGGTACACGTGATTTTGTGAGCAAAGGCTTTCCATTAGACGAACCCAAAGATGGAATTCAGGATATTCCCTTCACCAATATCAATATCGGTGAGGTCTATGAATACAAGTTTAAAATGATGCCCATTGCCTATACATGGGGTGCTGGCCACAAAATTAAAATCCTGATAAGCAGCTCCAATTATACGCGATACCAGGTAAACCCTAACCTTCCGATTGAACCAGGGGCCTTCTTTAGAAGAAAACCAGGAGACGGACAGAAATATACCTTCCAGAACGTGGAGATGTCACCTCGAGTGGCGGTTCAGCGGATCGCCATTTCTCCACAGTATCCATCCAATATTGATCTGCCTGTTTATACCCAAGGTATTGTACAAAAAACGAAGGGCCCTATTCCCAATGAAATTAGTTTAAATGCCTTGGTTTATCCCAACCCAGCTAAAGAAAATGTTTCGGTTTTTATGAGCCAAACAGGAAGATACGTCCTAAACATGGTGAATATCATGGGGCAATTGGTTCAAAGCGTGTCTTTTACAAGTGAGTATAGCATCGACCTGAGAACTATGGATACCGGCTTATATCTATTGCAAATAGAAGACCAGAACACCGGTAAACAAGTAGTTAAAAAGCTGTCTGTAAAATAGTGTTTTTCATGAACTTTATTCAGCACAGACAAACAGGAATCTTGATTCAAAATCCATCATTTTTTACGATCTTTGGGCTTCTATTTATTTAAATCCAGATCAATGGAAATTATAAAGCATTCAAAATCTAAAATATGCAAGTGAGATATAAAGTGTCGGTTCTACATTCATGCATAGTCCTCGTGGGGATTATCTTCATGTTCAATATACCGCTTCAAGCTCAACCCAATAATAACGGGGCCCTGGACAATATAGAGGAGTTTACAACCAAATTCACCGTTCCCTTTACTATGCCAGATGGTGTCAAGCTAATGACGGATGTTTATCTGCCAATCATTCAGGACGAGCTGTCCTCGGCAGTTGATGATACCCTTGACCTCTTTGGCTATAAGTTTCCGGTGCAGGGGAACTTGACGATTTGGAAAAAAGGAACCCAGATTGTTATTTACGACACTTTAAATGGACAACCTCTTACCGGAGCTGACAGGTATCAACTCCCATTGATATTCACCCGTACTCCATATAATAAGCAAGGCAATGCCAACCTTCAGGCCATCT
>DTSC01000187.1:1573-11568 GCA_012965625.1 Flavobacteriales bacterium
CAGGTATAGCTCAGAAGGAGTTTATTTTCCCATGTACAGCGATGGGTGGAACAAAAATGCATACCACCCCGATTTTTCGTTTAATACGGATTTAACAAATTCAACTGACCCGAAAAATTCGAACCGTCATGAGGATGGATATAACAGTATTCAGTACATTGTCGATAGCCTTCGTGTTCCCAACAGCTTAAATCTACCCCATTCGGGAATGTTATTGTGCAATGGTAGTGTTGGTATGTTTGGGGCGTCAGCTCTCGGCAATACACAACTCCAGGCCGCAGCTGCACACCGCATAGACCCTAACGGCCCTGGACTAAAAGGAATTATGCCTATTGTAGCAACGCTGGAGCATTATGATGCTACAATATTTCCTAATGGTGTCTTTCGCGAGCGTATTGTAACGGGTTGGGTAAAGGGGCAGCTTACCGACCTTGATGACCCAGAGGACCTTGCATTGCTCAACCCTCCTGTTTTTGACATAGACATGCATGATACCGTGCACACTGCCCTGGACTATAACTTGGCTCATAAGTTTGAAGTGGGCGAAAGATCTATAGACAATGTCTGTTGTGAAGTGAACAATGGTCTAAGCCCCTACTCGCCAGTTTCCATAGCAAGGATGGATATGGACGGAAGCAGAGCACTTGTAGATGCCAATGGAGAATCTGTTGCTGGAGACGGAATTACCCCTTTGACTGGATTAACGAACAGCAGGTATAACAATATGCAAGTATCGTGCTATCATCTTACGGGATGGTGGGATATATATCCTGAAGGCCAGATACAGACCTTTTTGAATCAGCGAGCTGCATTGAGCTCGGACTCACTTTTAAATATGCAAAAGATCGTAATTGGACCATGGGCGCATGAAACCATTGGCACTCGTAAAACGGGTGACAGATGGTTTCCAAAAAATGTTTTGGACGTTACCCGGCTTCAGGCTGATGAAGACGTGGAATTTGAAAAACTGAGCCTTAATGATATATTTAAATCTGAAATTTTTGGATGGTATAGATATACACTAAATCGAAATAACTGGAAAACTACAAGCGACCCTAAATTCATCATTCCTGAGAGCAGCGAATATCAAGACCTGGGAAGCATGTATGTACGTATGCCTTCAAAGGATTACGTCCTCAATTTTGAAGAGCTTTTCAATTACTTGAATGGCACCACAGGATTAGGTAATATGGATGTGGAATTCGTTTTCCAACCTCCGTATGACAGCCTGTTCGACACGGTGAATATTACGTTAGCAGATGGGATTGTGCCGGCAACAGGCAATTCTGTATTGGACCAGCTAGACACCACCAAAGTCACTGGAGTGATTTCTCCGGATTTCTACAGCGAAATCCCAGCTGTTCGATTCTGGGTGGTGGGAAATGACAGTGCAGACAGAGCGAGTTCTGGAGTAAATGCAGGAGATTACTGGTTCGGCACCAACACCTTTCCTTTAGATAGCGGTGTCAAAACAACAAAGATGTACCTGCACAAAAATGGCAGTCTGAACTTTATGCAGCCTTCAATTGATGAGGGAAATGAAATATACCAACATGATCCGGATGATCCTGTAGTAACTTGCGGTGGAGGAAATATGATAGTTACCGTTCCGGATGGTTCCCGGGATAGCCAGGGGCCTATGGATCTAACTAATCCTGAGTGGAAGCATCTAACAATGAACCACAAAGGAGTGATACAGTACGAATCGAATGAGATCACACAAGCCAACGGCTATTCTGGTGACTCGCTGTGTATTATTGGATATCCGGTGGCTACTATACAGGCGCAAACATCACATGGAAGTGCATTTAACGGACCAACCAATACAGAATTCTATGTACGCATTCTTGACGTATACCCAGATGGACGTGAATATTTTGTAACCGAAGGCGGTGTGAATGCCAGGGCCAGGGAATATGCTCGTTCAATAGCTGAAGGCAATAAGAATATCAACGCCCCTTTTTCCAATATAGAAATAGGCAAGTGGTACGAGTATAAATTCCAGCTGATGCCAATTGCCCATACATTTGCGAAAGGGCACAAGATCAAGATTCTGATAAGCAGCAGTAACCATCCCCGGTATCAATCGTGCCCAAATATCCCTATAGAAGATGGGGAGTTCTTCCGTAGGTATCCCAATGATGGTCGAAAATACACCTACAATGGACAAGAATTCGCACCCAGGGTAGCTATTCAGAGAATTAATTTCTCGAGTGCGTTTGGTGCAAATTCTACCAACATTGAGTTACCGGTATATGACGGGGTAAGCACCGTTGCGATTCCAAAAACGAAAACTCAGATAAAGCCTCTTGTATACCCGAATCCGAACAATGGTAATTTCTTAGTCGTTATGAATCGGCTATCAAAATATGAGATGCGATTGTTCACTGTCTTAGGGCAACAAGTGATGACCGAGGACTTTTCAGATCGTTTAGTGGTTGATATTAGCGGCATTACACCTGGAATCTACTTTATGGAAGTAATTGATGAGACCAGCAGAGAGAGGGCCATTAGTAAGATCATTGTACAGGATGATTAATTAACTATCCCAATTACCGAATGCCCAACAATACATTCATGAAAAAGACAATCACAGCATTTATAATCCTCATCACCTCACTAACCTGCTCCGTCTCCGCTCAGTCTCAGACCATTTCTGGATTGATCACCGATAAAAACACCAGTGAGCCTCAGGCCTTTGTGAATATTATTATCAAGGGCACTACGATTGGAACCACAACAGGAATTGATGGGAAATTCACATTGGAGGTAGATTTTGGGGAAAAGGAGTCAATTACACTTCAAGCATCTTTTGTCGGATACGGTGTCCAGGAAATTACTGTGCTGCCAACCATGAAAACAGTGGACTTTAGTATGGAATCAACCGCCATAATCGGTCAGGAGGTAGTAGTTTCGGCTTCGCGAGTAAGCGAATCTATTATGGAAGCTCCTGCTGATATCCAGAAAATCAACGCAAAAGAAATACAGAGTGCTTCTTCAGGAGATTATTATCAGAGTCTTGGAAATCTGAAGGGAATAGATATCGTAACGTCCAGCCTCGGGTTCAAAACGGTCAACATGCGTGGATTCAATACCACCTCCCCGTTTAGGTCCGTACAGTTTATTGATGGTATGGACAATGCTGCTCCGGGGCTCAATTTTCCAATTGGAAATTTGGTAGGTGCCTCGGAACTTGATATAGAGAGTATTGAGATCATTTCCGGCGCCGCATCTGCCCTATATGGTGCCAACGCCTTTCAGGGAGTGGTAAATATGACCACTAAAGACCCATTTAAATATCAGGGACTTGATGTGATGGTAAAAGGGGGTACACAAAACTACCTAAATGGAGATTTGAGATATGCGAAGGTATTGGGAGAAAAAAAGAAATTAGCCGTGAAGGTAACTGCAAGCTATTTGAGTGCAAACGACTGGGTGGCCAGTGACTCAACTGCTAACCTTTATGGGGACATTGAGACTGAGCTCGATCTCACAAAAATTGTTATTGAAAAGCAGTATGATCAGACCGAAAGTGAAGAGGACCTTGCAGATTTTGCCGCGCTCAATACCTATCTGGGATTCTACCCAGCGGGATATCCAGGAAAGCTTGATGTCGAGGCGCCTGGATATATGGAAGCGGAGCTCGTCGATCCGAAGGTGCAAAATTTAAAGACCGGATTGGGTGTGTATTACAATTTCACAGACAGTTTAAAGATACATTACTTGTTTAGATACGGAATGGGAAATACCATTTACCAGGGTACTAACCGCTATAGCTTGAACAACTTTAGCGTAATTCAAAATAAAGTGGAACTATCCGGAAAGAACTGGTTCGTAAAGGGCTATACGACCAATGAGAATACAGGCAAAAGCTACGACCTGGTTTTTACAGCCATCAATATCTCCAAGGAGGGCATTGCCGACTATGCATCCGACTATCTAGAGCAGTATTTCAACACTATGGAAATCCTGACGAACGACTTTGATCTCGAAGCTGAAAAATGGATGGCGGACAGTTCTCATAAAGCTGCAATCATAGCTGCACAAAACTCATGGATCGGTTCAGACTCAGAGAAGTTTGATTCACTATATGCGGCCATAATAGACAATCCCGATCTGCAGGAAGGATCGAAATTCCTTGACAAATCTTCATTACAGCATGTGGAAGGACAATACAACTTTAATTGGAAGGCAATAGATTTAATAGCCGGAGCATCATTCAGAAGGTACAACCCCCAATCATACGGTACCATATTCAGTGATACATTGGTGAACCCTGGAGATACATTGACCAATGGGAGAAATGATCCCAAAGCCGAATATGTGGACATCTCTTCTTACGAATATGGAGCTTATGCGCAAGCCACGAAAAAAATACTAAACGATAAGTTGAAGCTCATGGGATCTATGAGGGTAGATAAAAACAAGAATTACTCCGTCCAGTATTCGCCACGGGCTTCCGTAGGATATTCCTGGAAAGATCACAACTTCAGGATTTCCGCACAACAGGCATTCCGTGCTCCTACCCTAGTGAATCAATACATATTTCTTGATTTAGGTGTGATAAAATTACTTGGAACGCTAGATGGGGTGAATAACCTTTATACCAAGGATTCAGGTGATGAATTTCTGGCGTGGACAGATTCCACTGATGTCAATGGAAACTTTGTCGGCAAGATAGACCCAAGCATTTTGGAACCCCTATCACTAGATCCGGTTGAACCTGAGCAAGTAAAAAGCCTTGAAATTGGATACAGGGGGATCATTTTCAAAGGATTTTATGCAGATGTGAGTGCATATTACAATGTTTACACAAATTTTATTGGGAGAATAAGGGTATATGGACTACTGAATGACTCAGCTGTAGCAGGCGAGCTATCAGGGGTGAATGCCATGCTTGGACATAGTGCCGCTACTGAGACATATGAAATAGTTCAATATTACGGCAACGCCAAGACTCCGGTAAAAACATATGGAACTGCAGTTGGTTTGGTATATTACGTTAAGAGGAATTACAAATTAAAGCTCAATTATACATTTTCGAAGATCGACACATCAGGTTTGGATGATGATCTTATCCCAGGTTTTAATACCCCAAAGCACAAGATCAATGTAGGATTAGAAGGAAAAGAGGTTTGGAAACAACTAGGGTTCGGCATCAATTACAAGTGGACCGATAGCTTCTTCTGGCAAAGTTCATTTGGGGACGGGAATGTTCCATCATACAAATCCGTGGACCTGCAGCTCAACTATGAGTTGAATAAATACAACAGTATCGCGAGAATCGGAGTAGCAAATTTACTGGGACAGGACCGCATCGAGGCTTATGGCGCACCAACAATAGGAAGATTTATTTATGCTTCCATGACCTATAAAATAAGATAGGATTTAGTATGCCCAACAGTACTCTATACCGATTACAGATCAATACCCCCCTGCAGCGTGCAACTCTGTATGGTTTGGTCAAGCAGTTACTGCAGATGATCTTTCAAAAATATGTTCAATGCAACATTTCATAATTTGTAACATGAAAACAACAACACCCTTTCTTCTCCACTTTACAATATGCATTATCTTATGCATTTCTTCTATTGACTCATTTTGCCAAAATCTTAATGGGCAATTTGACGACATAACTGAGCTTTCTACCAAGTACACCATTCCTTTTGTAATGCCTGATGGCGTAAAGCTAATGACTGACATTTTTCTCCCCATACCACAAGATTGCCTGATTACCACTATAACTATTCCAGATTTTGGATCTGGCGAGTTTACAAAAGACTTAATATTAATTTCAAAGGGCAAACAGCTGGTGATCTATGATTCGATAAATGGTGGATTAAATCCAAACCCTTACAAGTTACCTATCATCTTTGTAAGGACGCCATACAATAAAGAAGGTGCAGATGCCGCCGGAGTAGTTTCGCTCTTTGGATATGCATTCAGCTATCAAGATCAGCGAGGGCGCTACTCATCAGAAGGAGTTTACATGCCATTATATAGCGATGGATGGAGCAAAGAGCCTTATCACAGCAATGTTAAACATGTCCTGGACCTTACAGATCTTTCTGATCCCTTGAACGGAAACAAGCATGAAGATGGGTATAACAGTATCAAATATCTTTTGGACAGTGTGAAAAGGGAGTATGATTTGAATAATGATGGTACTGTTGACACTGTAGATAACATGACTTATGATATTATTGGATTATTTGGGGCATCTGCCTTGGGGTACAATCAATTTCAGGCTGTTGCTGCACACAAACCTGACTCTTTGCGTGGAGCAGTAAAATCTATAACACCTATAGTTGCACCTGCAGAATTTTTTAAAAGTACAGGGTTCCAAAATGGAATACTAAGAGACAGACTTGTAACTGGATGGATAAAGGGGCAGATATTTACCGGAATTGACGATGATTCTATCAGCTTTGATAACGATATACAGAATGCCCTTCACACCTCTTTTGACTATGGATTGCCTAACAAATTTGATGCGGCCAACAAAGCGATAGACCATTTTGTGTCAGTAAGGTATGAAAAGGACAATGGCTCTTTGGATGTTGCTGGCTATTATCCCAACTCCAGGGGAAGAGCAGATATGGATGTTAGCCGTGCTCCTGTTGATATCAATGGTGAAGGAGCTGCCAATGGAGCCTATTCCCGATATACTAATATGGAAGTACCTGCCTATAATATCACGGGATGGTGGGATATCTTTATCGATGGGCAAATCGAGTCCTGGGCCTATATGCGTAAATATCTCAACGATTCTTTGGGTAACAGGGACCTGCAAAAAATTGTTATTGGCCCTTGGGCTCACCAGACTATAGCCTCACGTACTACTGGAGACATGACTTATCCTAGCAATGTGATGGATATTATAGGAAATATTGAATTTTCTGAAGACAGTGTTCCCTTATCAGATATTCTTAAATCTGAGATACTCAGCTGGTTCAGGTATACTCTAAACAATGTTCCTAACCTTGACTTAGGCAGGCCAAAGTTCATCCTGCATGAAAGCCAGGATTGGCAAAGTCTAAGTACATCTACTTTCGTAGATCTTGATATCAGGATTCCAGCATCAAATTATCTCATTTCATTTGAAAAAATGCTGGATTTCATGAATGGTGTGGGACCATTAGAGAACCTTACCTATGAAATAAGAATTACTCCTATAACAGGTGGCGAAACTTATATACCAGGCACATTGACTATACCTGCATTAGGGACTCCATTAATCGATGGATTAGATGGTCAAGCCATTCAGCCTATTCCAAACCTTGATTTCAAGAACGATATTCCTAACGTGCGCTTTTATGTTGTAGGGCCCAACAATGATGGAATTGCTGAGAATGATAGTGTTGGTAACTATTGGTTCAGTGCCGATACTTTTCCACTGATCAATAATATTGCCTGGACAAAAAAGTACCTGCATCAAAATGGGACGCTGAACAAAACGGTTCCCAGCAGTGACGAGGGGTTCAAGATTTATGTACATGACCCTGACGATCCTATACGAAGCATTGGAGGCGCCAACATGATCGTGAAAGATCCCCAGGGCGACAGAGATAGCCAGGGACAAATGGACCTGACCAACCCCTTCTATGCACCCCATTCTTTAAACAGGCCCGGCGTGATCTCATTTACAGGTGAAACAATACAAGATTCACTATGTGTGATTGGTTTTCCAGTTGCTACGCTCTATGCCAAGACCAGCCCCGGCGGTGTTACCAGTGGCCCTACAGATACTGACTTTTTTGTCAGGATCCTGGATGTATACCCTGACGGAAAAGAGTATTTTGTTGTGGAGGGCTGTGTCAATGCCAGGGCCAGGGATTATGCCAGGGCACTTGTTAAAGGCAGAGACGGCACACACAATTACAGAAACAAAAGCTTTCCCAGCGATGAGCCTAAGGATTCAATTGACCATGTACCCTTTTCCAATATAGAAATTGGCCAGATCTACGAATACCAATTTAAGATGCTGCCCATCGCTTATACCTGGGGCAAGGGACATAAAATGAAGGTGTTGATCAGCAGCAGTAATTATAACCGGTACCAGGTAAATCCCAACCTGCCCATAGAAGATGGGGAGTTCTTTAGAAGAAAACCGGGGGATGGCCAGCAATACACTTATAATGGCATTAGTATGGCTCCCAGGGTAGCTGTACAGCGTATCGCCTTTTCACAGGATTATCCTAGCAATATTGACCTGCCAATTTACGACACTAGTGTAGTTACAAGTACAGAAGAGGTAATACAATGGGCTTCAAGAATTGAGGCTATAGTCTTTCCCAATCCTGCCAATGAGCAGGTGTCAATATACATGACTAAGGTTGGAAAGTACCACCTGAAAATGACAAATATTACTGGCCAAATTATCTATGAAGGTACTTTTACAGAACAAATTACCCTCCCCGTTTCTGATCTGAGCAGCGGCTTGTACTTTTTCAAGATCAGAGACTCCAAAAGTAAAGAGCTGATTGTAAAGAGGATCTCCATTCTTTAGTTACTGTAATTTTTTTAAAAAAGAGACCAGAAAAACAAAGAAGAATGAGCTTGTTTGATATTGCCATACTTACAGAATCCAGGTACATTAACCCTTCTAAAACTGATTGGTACATAGAAAATGTTTTGAAAGAAGATGGTTTGGTGCAAAGTGCTTTAGAAGAAATTGGGCTAAAAGTGACGAGGGTAGATTGGGCTGATCCTAATTTTGATTTCTCTAGCACCAGAAGTGCAATTTTCAGGACAACCTGGGATTATTTTCATCGATTTGAGGAATTCTCTAAATGGTTGGATATAGCCGTAACGAAAACCAAGCTTATAAATCCATTGGAAACCATCAGATGGAATATAGACAAGCACTACCTTAATGACCTAAAAGAAAGAGGGGTCAATGTACCCCCAACGGTTTTTATTGAAGCTGGAGAAAAGGTAACACTGGCATCCTTGCACCATGATCATCAGCTTAACGAAACGGTACTCAAACCGGCGATCTCAGGAGCAGGAAGGCATACCTATAAGCTAAACCAAAAGACGACCGCTAAGCATGAAGAAATTTTTCAAAACTTATTAAAGAACGAGTCCATGTTGCTGCAAGCGTTTCAGAGTAATGTATTAAGTAAAGGTGAGGTGGCCTATATGGTTTTTGGCGGAAAATTCACGCATGCAATATTGAAAAAAGCTAAAAGGGGAGATTTCAGGGTACAAGATGACTTTGGCGGCTCCGTTGAATTGTACCAGCCATCATCAGAAGAAATCGCTTTTGCAGAAAATGCTGTAAGCAAATGCAGGCCTATGCCAGTTTATGCAAGAGTAGATGTTATCTATGACAATAACAACCAGCTCTCAGTAACAGAGATGGAGCTGATAGAGCCTGAACTGTGGTTTCGTTATTGTCCGGAAGCTGCAGATGTATTAGCTGCTTCTGTGGCAGATTCTTTGTTCAACTAAATTTATGAAATAATCAGAATGAAATTCTTAGTTTTAGAATTCATCAAACTTAAATGTCCAGGACGCATAGAATAAGCGACCAATGAACGGAGAACCATAGGCTTCAAGATGCTGGTTCTCCAATAAATTTGAAGCTCCAATACGCAGTGTAGAAGAGAGGTCTTTAAAATGATAGTTGACCTGAGCATCCAGAACAGAATAGGATGGAACATTGCCATCCCCAAATGAGCTTTCCCAACGGAACCCTTCGACCCATTTATAATTAAAGGAACAGCCAAGCTCTTTCCATACCCTGGTACCTACCAGACCAATATTAAATTTATGCTTGGGTGTATTAAACCCAGGAAGAATGGGGTCGGTTAATCCTGCTGTATCCATAAGAGAATAAGTATAATTAGCTTTTGCCATGATTCTGCCAAAGTAATACGCCAAGCCAATGCCACCCCCATAAGTTGTAACCTCTTCTTTAGCATTCACTGGGATCTGGTAGGGTTGGTAGGCCTTGGTCAATATAGCATCCATTCCGCTTTCCTCACCTT